>NZ_JBFBIV010000044.1:0-71784 GCF_040702025.1 Streptomyces sp. NPDC088194
TTGTCCTCGTAGTGGGCCTACTCGGACAAGCCCGACAACGAAGCGAGCGTGCGTGCCAGGCGCCACGGGCCAGGCGGGACTTCCAAAACACGGCCCGGGCGCGGCGGCGCATTACCCTTCGATCGAGCGGCGGATTCGATCAAGGGGGCGGTCAGGTGCCGAACGAAGCGACGGAACCGAACGGCCCGGACGTACTCGACGCGGCGGGCGCGACGGACGTGTCGGACGTGGTGGACGGGCTGGACGAGTTCTGCGCGCGGGCGCTGGCCGACCACTCCTGCGCGTCGCTCTCCCTCGCCGTCGTGGCACGCGACGAGGTCGTGCTCGCCCGCGCCTACGGTCTTGCGGACGTCGCCGCCCGGCGGCCGGCCACCCCCGAGACCGTCTACGGGCTGGCCTCCGTCACCAAGGCGGTCACCGCCACGGCCGTCTGCCTGGCCGCCGACGAGGGCCTGCTGGACCTCGACGCCCCGATTCCCGGCGACTACCCGTGGACGGCGCCCACCCCGCGCCAACTGTTGCGGCACCGCGGCGGGTTCCCGGCGTTCTACAACTTCCACTACGACACCGGCCCGCTGCCGATCGACATCGCCGACTACCGCACCCTCGTCCGCGAGCCGGGCACCGGATTCGAGTACTCCAACCTCGGCTACGCCGAACTGGGCCGGCTGCTGGAGTCCGCGACCGGCCGGAGCGAGGGCGACTACCTGCGCGAGCGGATCTTCGCACCGCTCGGCCTGGACACTTTCGGCTACGGGCCCGTCTACACCGGCTCGGCGCCCGTCGCCGAGCGCTACTCCGCCGGCGGGCAGCCGTACCCGACCTGCTTCAGCGACCACCCCGCGGCCGGGGCCGGCTGGGCGAGCGCCGCCGACGTGGCACTCTTCGCCCGGACGGCCACCCGTCTGCTGCGACCCGCCACGGCCGCGGCGATGCACGACGCGGTGCCGATCGGCGAGCACCTGGGCTACGGGTTCGGCCGGGTCGTCTCGCACGGCCCCGGGCCGGTCGTCCGCAGCCACGGCGGCGGCATGGGCGGCATCGCCGCGATGATGATCGACCTGCCCGAGCGGGAGATCTCGGTCGCGGTGCTGACCAACTCCACCCGCAAGGCGGCCCGGGACGCCGTCGTCCTGCGCCTGATGGGCATCCTGGCGCCCGGCTTCCCCCACGAGCACCTCGCCCCGGTCACCGATCAGGGCCGCCCGATGACGCAGGCGCCGGGGGAGTGGGCGGGCGAGGTCGGCACTCCGCAGGGCAGCGTCCCGCTGCGGATCAGCGTCCTCGCCGACCGCCAGGTGGAGATCCGGCTGGCCGGTGGCCCGCCGGTCACCGTGCCGGCCGGCGCCTCCGAGCAGTGGGACCTGTGCGCGAGCGCGCTGCTGCAACTGCCCACCGACGACGCCCGGATCAACAGCCCCCACCTGGCCCTCGCGCTGCGGGCCGGGCCCGAGCGGCTGGAGGGCCGGGCCGTGGCGTACAAGAACGGCGACCTGGAAGGACGGCTGGGCGCGTACCTGGTGCACCCGTGCGTGCTGCGCGCCGTCTGAGCGCGGAGCCGGGGCGGGCGGCGCCGCGCGGCGAGTCGGCGCGCTTCGGGCTGGTCAACGGGGCGACAGCCAGGTTCGTGGCGTAGGCTCGCGCGGCGCACACCGTGCGGGCGGCCGTGGCGGTGCGGTGGTAGGGCGGCGGGCGGGATCTTCGTATCGTGTCCACGACGACACGGGAGGACCGCGTGCAGGCAGAGGCACAGGCACAGGCCGGGCAGCCGGAGCAGCGGCAGTTGCCGTTCGAGGAGCGGACGCTGCGCAGCGAGACGCTGATCGTGCTGGCACTGTCGCTTGGCGCCAGCGGGGTGTCCGCGGTGATCAGCTTCATCGGCTCGGTGACGCGGCCGGGCGCGCTGAAGAACCAGGCCGCGACGCTGGTCGGTTCGCAGGCCCCCGGCCGCCCCTGGCTCGACCTGGCCTGGCAGGTCTTCTCGATCGCCACCGCGCTGGCCCCGGTCGCGCTGGTCGCGCACCTGCTGGCGCGCGAGCGGGTCGGGATGCCCGCGATCGGCTTCGACCTCACCCGGCCGCGCCGGGACCTGGCCTGGGGCGCGCTGGTCGCCGCGGTGATCGGCGGCACCGGGCTGGCCTTCTACCTGGGCGCGCGGGGCGCCGGGTTCAACCTCACGGTGGTGCCCGAGTCGCTGCCGGACGTGTGGTGGCGCATCCCGGTGCTGATCGCCTCCGCGGTGCAGAACGCGGTCCTCGAAGAAGTCATCGTGGTCGGCTATCTGCTGCGCCGGCTCGACCAGTTGAAGTGGTCGCCGATCGCCGCGCTCGCCGCCAGCGCGGTGCTGCGCGGGTCGTACCACCTGTACCAGGGCATCGGCGGCATGGTCGGCAACATGGCGATGGGCGTGGTGTTCGTGCTGCTCTACCGCCGGTGGGGCCGGGTCGGCCCGCTGGTGGCCGCGCACTCGCTCATCGACACGGTCGCCTTCGTCGGGTACGCGCTGCTCGCCGGGAAGGTGGGCTGGCTGCCCACCGGGTGAGCGCCCCCGCCGCGCCACTGCCCCGCCGTGACGCGCGCGGCTGTGACGCGCGTGGCTGTGGCGCACCCGGTTTCGGCGTCCACGAATGTGACGTACGCGCCCGTGACGTACGTGCGCGCGTGTCACGGCACCGCGTGCAGCTCGCCGTCCACCACGGTCACGGCCGCGCCGGTCAGTTCGACCCGGTCGTCCCGCAGCCGGGTCGCGACGAGCCCGCCGCGGGCCGACGCCTGGTATCCGGTCAGCGCGTCGCGGCCCAGCCGGGCCGACCAGAACGGCGCGAGGGCGGTGTGCGCGCTGCCGGTGACCGGGTCCTCGTCGATGCCGACCGCCGGGAAGAAGCCGCGCGAGACGAAGTCGTAGCCGCCGGCCGGGTCGGCGGCGGCCGCGGTGGCGATCACCCCGCGCCGGGACAGCGCGGCCAGGGCCTTGAAGTCCGGGGCGAGCGCGCGGACCGCCGCCTCGTCGGCCACTTCCACCAGCAGGTCGCCGCAGTCCGGGCCGGTGTCCAGCACGGTCAGCGGCTCGGCGCCGAGCGCCGCGGCGAGGCCGGCCGGCGCCTTCTCCAGGGTGAGCGGCGCGGCCGGGAAGTCCAGGGTGATCGTGCCGTCGCCGTCGGCCGTCGCCGCCAGCACCCCGGCCTTGGTACGGAATCCGACGGTGCCCTGCGCCTCCCCGGTGGTACGCAGCACGTGCGCGGTGGCGAGGGTGGCGTGCCCGCACAGCCGCACCTCGGTGGCGGGGGTGAACCAGCGCAGCGCCCAGGTCGCGCCGTCGTCGCCGCCCGGGGGAAGCGGATGCGCGAACGCCGTCTCGGAGAGGTTCAGCTCGGCGGCGACCCGCTGGAGCCAGCCGTCGGAGGGGAAGCCGTCCGCCCCGAGCAGCAGCACGCCCGCCGGGTTTCCGGTGAACGGGCGGTCGGTGAACGCGTCGACGATTCGGATACGCATGCCGAGAGGGTACGGGAGCGCGGCCACGCGCAGCAGCGGGCGGGAAGACGATCGGGCGGTGATCGGGCCGGGTGGCGTAAGGCCAGGTCCGGCAGGGTTCGTAGCCGCACACCGCAGCCGCCGCCCCTGCTGTGCGCCGGTGTCGTAGGGGAGCGGTCACACCGCGGGGCGGCGGGGGTGGAGGCAGCCGGGCCTGTGTGTCCCGGCTGCCGGGGTTCAGGCGTGCTGCGGGACCTCGTCCTTGAGCATGCCGCGGATCTGCTCGCGCATCTCCGGGCTGTCGTCGTGGCCGTGCACGGACACCGCGTGTTCGGTCGCGGCGCGGACGACCTCGTCCTCCTCGCCGGAAATGGCGAGGGTGCAGTTCGACTCGCTCGGGAAGTCACGGCAGTCGGCTACTTTGCGCATCGTGTACCTCCTCACTGTCCAGGATAGATCCGCCGTCCGAGCGATGTCCGGTGGCGCGGTGGCAGTGGTGGCGGTGGACGGCCCACGAGGGAACGCGGCAGTCGACGGAACGCAGCCGGCCGCACGCAGTTGACGGAACGCACCTGACGGAACGCACCTGACGGGGCGCACTTGACGGGGCGCTTTGCAAAGGGGCAGCTTCTGCACAGTGACCGAGGAGAAGCCCGTACCCGCGTCCATACCGCCGCCCGCTCTGCCCGCCCCGCCCGAGCCGCGGGGGGAGAGGCCGCGCGCGCCCGAGCAGCTGCCTGTTCACCCCGTGCGCGTCGCCCTGCTCGACCTGCTCGCCGACGGCGGCACGGTGACGTCCACCGAGGCGGCCGCGCGGCTCGGCGAGAGTTCCGGACTGTGCTCCTTCCATCTGCGGCAGCTCGCCCGGCACGGGCTGATCGAGGAGGCGCCGCACTCCGGCGGCCGGGCCCGGCCGTGGCGGTTGCTCTGGGAGCGGCCGCGGGAGCCCGAGCCTGTACCGAACGAACCCGCGCGGAGCGACGAGTTCGGCGTACTCGCCCGCGGGCTGGAGGACGAGAGCCACCGGCGATGGCTGGCCCAGCGCGACCAGGCGCCGCGGGAGTGGCGGGCGGACGAGGCGTTCAGCACCGTCGTGCACCTCACCCCGCAGGAGTTGCGGGCCGTCGCCGCGGCGGTACGGGCGACGCTCGACGGCTACCGGCACCGGGACCACGACGTCCTGGCGCGCCCGGCCGACGCGCGCCCGGTGGCGTTCGTCAGCCGGCTGTTCCCGCTGCTGCCCGGGGCTTCGGACGCTGAGCGGTGAGGCCGCCGGCACCGGGCGCGGAGGGCGCCACGGTAAGGGCGTTGCTCCGCTACCCGGTGAAGTCGATGCTGGGCGAGGCGGTCGTCGCGGCCGACGTGACCGAGCGCGGGCTGCCGTACGACCGTCAACTCGCCCTGCTGCACCGGGAGACCGGCAAGGTCGCCAGCGCGAAGAACCCGAGGATGTGGCGGCGGCTGCTCAAGCTCACCGCCCACGCCACGCCGGCGGCGGTACGGATCGGGCTCCCGGACGGCAAGGCGGTGTGGAGCACCGACGCCGACGTGGACGAGCGGCTCTCCGCGCTTCTCGACCAGCCGGTGGTCCTGACCGGGCGGCCGCCCGCCGACGCCGAACTCGACCGGGCGCGCCCCGAGGAGGTGCTGCGCGACGGCGTCCGCGCGGAGGTCGCGGTGGAAGTGGGCCGGCTGGGCGGCGCCGCACCCGAGGGCACCTTCTTCGACTTCGCCCCGCTGCACCTGATCACGTCGTCGACGCTGCGGCGGATCGCCGAGTCCAGCCCGCGCGGCACGGTGGAGGTGGAGCGCTACCGGCCGAACGTCGTCATCGACACCGCGGGCTCCGGGTTCGTCGAGAACGACTGGGTCGGCCACGACCTGCGGATCGGCGCCCGGCTCACGCTGCGCGTCATCGCCCGCAGCCCGCGCTGCGCGATCCCCACCCTGGAGCACGGCACGCTGCCGCGTGACCCCGACGCCCTGCGGGTGCCGGTCGCCCACAACCGCGTGCCACCGACGGACGAGTTCGCCCCGCAGCCCTGCGCCGGCGTCTACGCGCGGGTGCTGCGCCCGGGCCGGATCGCGGTCGGCGACCGCCTCACCGTCCTGCCGGCCGCCGCAGATCCCGAGGGCGGGCCCTAGCGATCACAGCGGCGAGGAGCGAGGAGCGAGGAGCGTGGAACGGGGACGCGGCCGGGGGCCGGGCGCGAAGCAGCACGCGCCCGGCCCCCGGGAGCCAGCAGGGTACGGATCATCAGTGGCGAGCGGGCCGGGATTTGGCACCGTATCCGTGGCCTTGGTGGTGGCCGTCCTCCGGGCAGCACGTGACCGTGTTGGTCACCGTCAGGTGCTGGTGGTGCTCGGTGAGCGTCGTGTCGTACGGCAGGGGCAGATGCACGCCGGCTCCGTCGATGTTCGTGACCTCGGAGCGGGCGAGGGTGCAGCCGGGGGCCGTCAGGTGGACGGTCTCGGCCGCGGTGGCCCGGTCACCGATGACGTAGCCGGTGCGCGTGTCGCCCCACGGCTGCGGGGTCGGGCCGGCGCCGTGGGGGCCGGTGAGGGTGAGCTGGGCGCTCAGTCCGTCGGGCTGGGTGCCGTCGGCGTAGAGGTGGCCGTCGACGTTCCACTCCTTGTCGACGGTGAGGTCGGCGGATTCTTCGCCGGTGCCGGCGGGCCGGTTGTAGACGGTGCAGCTGATCGCGGCCTGGCGGGGTGCGTCGACGGTGAAGCCGGGAGCGGCCTCCGTGCCGGTGTTCTCCACGGGCAGGCGCTGCCCGGTGTCGAGGTCGGTGCAGACGGCGTTGCGGCCGTCCTGGGTGACGAGTGCGTAGTCGGGGTGCTGGATCTCGCCGACCGTCAGGTCCGCCGAGGTGTTGACGCCGAATCCGGGGTGGAAGGTGACCGCGCCGGTGCCGTCGGAGGTGGTGGTCTGCGTGTCGGGCAGGCCGGTCATCCCGGACGTGGTCGTGGACGCGTCGAACGTCCAGCCGGGCCCGGCGGGGGTGGCCCCGGTGACGTCCTCGCCCGTGGTGTCCGCAGGCGCGATCTGCTTGACCACGGTGAGGGTGCCGGTGCAGTGGTCCAGTGCCAGTGCGCGCAACTGGTCGGCGGCCTGGCCGTAGTCGGTGGTCTGGAAGTAGTCGGCGGTCGTGGTGTTGCCGCCGTCGAACTCCGTGGGTCCCGAGATGGCCCGCAGGTTCAGCCCCGACACTCCGGCCACGCCGCTGCCCACGCCGAGCGCGATCACCCGGGTGTCCTTGGCCTTGACGGAGTTGGCCGAGAAGATGCCGTTCTCCACGTCGATGAAGTGGGTGTTCGAGCCGTCCCCGTGCAGGCTGCCGAAGCGGGTCGGATTGCCGTCGGTGAGCACCACGGTCGCGTCGTAGTGCTCGGGCGCCTGGGACACCGCGTGCAGCGCGCGGTCCCAGTTGGTGCCCTTGCCCAGCGTCCAGTCCGCGTACAGGCTCTTGAAGGCGGCAGCCCCGGCCGGGGTGGAGACCGACTGCAGCTCCGGGTGGTTGGCCTCGACACTGGTGGCGGGCGACGCCTGGTCGAAGGAGAACAGCGCCAGCCGCGAGGGGGTGCCGGTGAGCGCGTCGGTGAAGGCGTCGGTGGCGGCCTTCAGCGCGGGCAGTTGGCTGCCGACGGACGCGGACAGGTCGAGCACGACCGCCACGTCGAGCCCGCACGACTCCGGCAGCGGCGGGTTGTCCCGCGAGGACTGCCACACGCCGCCCGAGCGGGTCGGCAGCGAGTTGTCGGTGCTGTACATGAACTCGCGGGTGGAGCGGTAGGTCGCGCCGCCCTGGAGCGCCGGGATCTGGAACTCGTACGGCGAGGCAGTCGATCCCGAGCCGCTGCCGGGGCCCGTACGCAGCACCGGGTTGGTGTACCAGCCGGCGGGGGCGGAGAGCTGGCGAACGGTCAGGACGCGTCCGTTGTTCGCCTCACCGGCGCCGGTCAGGGGCACCGTGAAGGTGCAGTCGCCGTCTGCGTCGGAGGTGCACCGCGCCCAGGAGGCGTCGATCGGGTCCGTGGCGTCGGCGTCCACGTAGAGGGCGAGCCGGACCCCGGCCAGCGGATCGACCGCGTCGGTCGCGGCGTCCCGGTCGCCGCCGGTGCGCACCGCCACCACGGACTCGTCGGGGTCGGGGGTGGGCACGGTGCGGGGCAGGGCGGCTCGGCCGCCCGTGGCCGCCGGTGCCGCCACGGCGCCGGCCGCGCCCGCGGCGGCGGGAGCGGTGGCCAGCGCGAGAAGGAGCGCCGCGGCTGCGGCGAGATGGGCTCTGTACGTCATCGTGCACCTTTCACCAGCAGACGGTGAAGCCGGTTTGGCCTGATTGCTGATGTTTTGCACTCTAGTCACTCGGTGTGACATCCCGTCAGATCCTCGCGAGGTGACGCACTCCGGTCGCGCGGAAGTCGATGCGTGTGGATGGCGGCGCACCCATGGACGGCAGGCACCGGCGCTCGTGCCTGGCGCTCGCCCTTCGCGCGCCGGCGAGTCGGGGGAGTCCCGTTACGAGGGGGCGCCGGGTTCGGCGGGGGCGGGGTCGCCCGCGCTGCCGCCGGTCCGATGGGCGGTGCCCAGCGCACGGGCGGTGGCCGTGGTCGCAGCGAGGACGAGGGTCGCCAGGCCGGAGGCGGCGAGGACCGTGCGGGGTCCGAGCGCGGCGGTGAGGGGGCCGCCCAGCGCGGTGCCGACCGGGGCGGCGGTGAGGAGGGCGGCGCCGCGGGCGGCCAGCACCGTGGTGAGGAGGGCGGCGGGGGTGCGGTCCTGGAAGAGGGTGAAGGACAGCGCGGTGAAGGGCCCGTAGATCACGCCGCCGAGGGAGAAGCAGGCGAGCGTGACGGCGGCGGGCGCGCCCAGGCCGAAGGGCACGAGGGTCAGGCCCCAGCCGGCGACGATGCCGAGGGTGACCGGCCACAGCGGGAGCCTGCGCAGGGTGCCCGCGCACAGGGCGCCGAGGACCGCGCCCGCGCCGAAGAGCGTCCAGTACAGGCCGAGCAGGCGCGCGCCGGCGTGCAGGTCGCCGGTGACGTGCAGTGGGAGGGCCACCTCGACCGGGCCGTAGAGGAAGTTGAAGAACCAGGTCAGGGCGAGGATTCCGAGGAGTTCCGGCTGCCCGCGCAGCAGCCGCCGGCCGGCCGCCGCCTGGCCGGTGTCGACGGGCGCGGGCGCGCTGTCGGTGGCGTCGTCGGCCGTGCCCTCCGCCGTGTCCTCCGCCGGGTCCTGCCCGGTGGTCCGCTTCCGGGAACCGAGCCGGCCGGCCCGTACCGCCAGCACGGCGAACGACGCGGCGTCCAGGCCGATGATCCACGCCGGGGAGACGGCGGCCGCCAGGAACCCGGCGAGCGCGGGCCCCACGATCACCGCCGCCGAACCGCTGGAGCTGACCAGCGCGTTCGCCGCGAGGCGCTGCCCCGCCGGTAGCACCCGGGCGAGCAGCGCGTACTTGCCCGCGCCTCCCCACGCGTGCAGCACCGAGGAGCCGGCCAGCAGCGCGACGTAGCCGGCCGGACGCAGCTCGCCCAGCGCCCACGCGAGCGGGACGCAGCCCAGCAGCACCGCACGCAGCCAGCTGTCCGCGGCCAGCAGCCGCCAGGCGGGCAGCCGGCGCAGCCACCGGCCCAGGAGCAGCGCCCCGGCGGCCCCCGGCAGCGCGTACGCGGCCACCGCGGCGCCCACCAGCAGCCCGGCCCGGCCGGGAGGAGCGATCGCGAGCGCGGTCCAGGCCACCGCGACCATGCTCATCCCGTCGCCGAGGTCGCAGGCCGCCAGTGCGGGCAGCAGCCGCCGGAAGTCGCGGTGCGCGAAGAGCGGGCGGTAGGCCGGTGGCAGCAGCCGCGAGGGCGAGGGGAAGGCGGTCACCGGGACAGGCTGGCCCCTCAAGCGGGCTTGAGGTCAAGCGGCGGGGGCGGGGGCGCGGTGCGCGGGTGGCGGGAGGGGGCTGTGCGGGTGGCGGAGGTGCGGTACGCGGTGTGCGGGCGGCGGAAGGGCGGAGCGCGCGGCGGAGGCGCGGTGCCTGGGTGGCGGAGGCGCGGGCTGCGGTGTGCGGGTGGCGGGAGGGCGGAGCGCGCGGCGGGGGCGCGGTGCGCGGGCTGCGGAGGCGCGGGCTGCGGAAGGGGGCTGCGCGGGCGGTGGGAGGGCGGCCGGAGGCATCCGGGGGTTGTCGAACGAGCGATTCCGATATATCGTAGAACTGTCGCGAACGATCAACGATGGAAGGAGCGACATCATGCGTTCCCAAGGACCACACGCACATGGACACGGACACGGAGACTGCGGACCCGGACATCACGGGTGGGGCGAGCGAGAGGGGTCGCGGGCGGCGTTCGGCGCGTTCGGGCCGCCCTTCGGCGGCGGACCGTTCGGCCCCGGCGGCCGAGGCCGCGGGCGCGGCGGACCGCGCGGACGGGCGCGGCGCGGCGATGTACGCGCGTCGATCCTGGCGCTGCTCACCGACCGCCCGATGCACGGCTACGAAATGATCCAGGAGATCGCCGAGCGCAGTGGCGGCGCGTGGCGGCCGAGCCCCGGCTCGGTCTACCCGACGCTGCAACTGCTGGAGGACGAGGGCCTGATCGGCAGCGCGAGCGAGGGCGGCAAGAAGCTGTTCACGCTCACGGACGCCGGCCGGGCCGAGGCCGAGGCGGGTCCCGACGCGCCCTGGGAGGACGCCGAACGCGGCGTCGACTGGGACGCGCTCAACGAGATCAGGAAGGCCGGCGGGGGCCTGATCGAGGCGTTCCGCCAGGTCTGGGCGACGGGCACACCGGAGCAGCGCGACAAGGCGCTGACCGTGGTGAACGACGCGCGGAAGAAGCTGTACCTGATCCTCGCCGACGAGGACACCGAGAAGTAGATCCCGCGGCGGAGCGCCGAACTCGGCGCCCGCGCACGGTCGCACGGTCCGCCACCAGGCATCGCCCGGTGGCGGACCGTGCGTGCGAGGAACACCGGCCGCTCCGGCCGCCCGCGGACAGCGGGTGACCGGAGCGGCCGGTGGCATGCCGGGCGGACGCCGCTCGCCGCGTCCGGGCCACGCTCCCGTCCCCCGGTTGCGCTTCTGTCCCCGAGTTACGCTCCCGCCCCCGGCCTCCGCTCCCGCGTCCGGGCTACGCGCGGCTCGAACCGCGGATCAGCAGCCGGGTCGGCACGATGTACGAGTGGACGAGGTCCTTGGGCCGGCCGGGGTCGGCGTCCAGCAGGCTGCGCAGGGCCGCGACCGCGGCCTCGCCCAGGGCGCGCTGGTCCTGCGCGACCGTGGACAGCGCCGGCCGGACCAGCGAGGCGGCGTCGATGTCGTCGAAGCCGACCACCGCCAGGTCCCGCGGCACCGACAGCCCCGCGTCCGCCGCCGCGTGCATCGCGCCGATCGCCATCTGGTCGCCGGCCGCGAAGATCGCGGTCGGCGGCTCGGGGAGGGCGAGCAGACCGCGGGCCGCCGTCTCGCCGCTGGCCAGGAAGAAGTCCCCCTCGACGACGTACTCGTCGGGCACCGGCAGGCCCAGCCGCTCGCACGCCCGCCGGTAGCCGGTCAGCCGCTCGGCCGCCGGCGGCAGGTGCAGCGGGCCGGTGACGGTGGCGATCCTGCGGTGCCCCAGCTCGTACAGGTGCTGGACGGCGGCCGCCGCGCCCGCCGCGTTGTCGGAGCTGACCCGGACCGTACGCGGCCCGGTGAACGCGGTGTCGATGCCCGCGCAGGGCACCGTGGAGGCGGCCAGCGCGCGCAGGCAGCGGTCGTCCGGGGGAGTGGTCAGCACGATGACACCCTCCAGGTTGTGCCGCTGCACCGCCTGGAGGTACGCCCCGTCGGGCTCCTCGGCGCCCGCGGTGGTGAGCAGCATCAGGTGGTAGTCCGCCTCGGACAGGGCGGTGCGTACGGCGCTGAGCAGGCCGAGCAGGAAGGGGTTGTGCAGGCCCTGCGCCTCCTGCCCGCTGTCCCAGATCAGCCCGATCGTGTCCGAGCGGCGCCGTACCAGGGTGCGGGCCGGCTCGTTGGGCGCGTACCCCAGTTCCAGGGCCAGTTGGCGTATCCGCGCACGGGTGGCCTCGCTGACCTCGGCCCGGTCGTTGAGCGCCCGCGAGACGGTGGCGGTCGACACACCGCTGCGGCGGGCGAGTTCACGGATGTTCACGAGGTACCCGTTCTGCGCGAGTTGGACAGGGGCGGTCCGTCGGACGGATTGTCTGTGCGTGCGCTGTGCGTGGTCGTGCTGACGTGCGGGAAAGCGCTCCCGCCAGGGTGGGGCACAACAATGCCCTGCGTACAGTCTTGACGATCTGTGAGCGTGGGGGACAGACTTCCGGCCGATCGGAATCGTTTACGGCACCAACGGTCCCGCGACGCCGGGGCCGCCCCCCAACAGGAACGGGACTCCTGCGATGCCAACGAACGCACGAAGACTGAGTCTCAGAGGGCTGCTGACCCTCGCCACCGCGGCCGCCTGCGTGGCGGCGGTCGCCTCGGCGCCGGCCCAGGCCGGAGACAACCCGACCTACACCAACCCCAACGCGCCGATCGACGTGCGCGTCAACGACCTGCTGCACCGGATGACGCTGGACGAGAAGATCGGCCAGATGGACCAGATCTCGGTGGTCAACATGCAGGGCGACTGCCAGTGGAGCGGCGGCGACTTCACCGAATCCTGCCTGCACGACGTGCTGGTGAAGAACGCGGCCGGCTCGGTGCTCTCCGGCGGCGGCGCCGGCCCGTCGGTCAACACCCCGGAGAACTGGGCGAAGATGGTCAACACCGTCCAGCATTACGCGGTGAAGAACTCCCGGCTGCACATCCCGATCATCTACGGCGTGGACGCCGTGCACGGCCACAACAACGTGCTGGGCGCGACGATCTTCCCCCAGGAGATCGGCATGGGCTCCACCTGGGACCCGTCGCTGGTCAAGGCGGCCGGGGCGAGCACCGCCCGCGCGGTGGCCGCCACCGGCATCGACTGGAACTTCGCGCCGGTCACCGACATCGCCCGCGACCAGCGCTGGGGCCGCTACTACGAGACGTACGGCGAGGACCCGCTGCTGTCCGGCACGCTCGCCGCCGCCGCGGTCCAGGGCATCCAGAACGCGGGAGGCGCGAAGGACGTCGCCGCCACCGTCAAGCACTTCGCCGGCTACGGCGAGCCCGGCAACGGCCACGACCGCGTTCCCGGCGACGTGTCGATGCGCTACCTCCAGGACACCCTGCTGCCCTCCTACCAGCAGGCCATCGACGCCGGTGCGCAGTCCGTGATGGTCAACTCCGGTGCCATCAACGGCATCCCGGCCACCGCGTCGCATTACCTGCTCACCGACGTGCTGCGCAAGCAGTGGGGCTTCAAGGGCGTCGTGGTCAGCGACTGGGCCGACGTGCGCGCGCTCCAGACCTCCTACCACCTCACCGCGGACTACCCGGCCGCGATCGCCAAGGCCGTCAACGCCGGTCTGGACATGGCGATGGAACCGTACGACGCGCAGGGCTGGAGCGACGGCCTGAAGACCGCGGTCCAGCGCCATCTGGTCTCCGTCGCCCGGATCGACCAGTCGGTCAAGCGCATCCTGACGCTGAAGTTCCGGCTCGGCCTGTTCGAGCACCCGTACGTGGACGCGTCGAAGGCCGACTCCCGGGTGATCGGCGCCGACACCGGCCTCGCCCGGCAGGCCGCCGACGAGTCCCAGGTGCTGCTGCGCAACGACGGCGGCGTGCTGCCGATCTCCTCGAAGGCGAAGAAGATCGTGGTGGCCGGCTCCTACGCCGACGACATCAACGACCAGGTGGGCGGCTGGACGGTCGGCTGGCAGGGTGTGCCCGACGGCGTGACCCTGCCCGGCACCACCGTGCTGCAGGGCATCGAGAAGGCCGCGCCGTCCGGTACCCAGGTCGTGCAGGCCAAGACCGCCGACGACGCCGTCACCCAGGCGAAGGACGCCGACCTGACCGTGGTGGTGGTCGGTGAGAAAGCGGCGGCCGAAGGCAGCGCGGACAGCCCGCGGCCCGAACTCACCGCCGATCAGCAGGCGTTGGTGAAGTCGCTGAAGGCCACCGGGAAGCCCGTGGTCACCGTGGTGCTCGCCGGGCGGCCGCTGGTGCTCGGCGACGCCGACGGCACCCAGGGGCTGCTGATGTCGTGGCTGCCCGGCACCGAGGGCGGAAACGCCGTCGCCGACGTGCTGTTCGGGAAGACCGACCCCAGCGGGCGGCTCAACGCCTCCTGGCCGAAGGACATCGGGAACGAACCGATGTACTACCAGCAGCTCCCCGGCACCAACGCCGGTCCGGAGTCCTCCTACGACGCCGCCTACCCCTTCGGCGCCGGACTGTCCTACACCACCTACACGTTCGACTCGGTCAAGGCCGCGTCCGCCACCGCGCGCACCAAGGACACCGTGAAACTCGCGGTCCACGTCTCCAACACCGGCAGCCGCGCGGGCGATCTGGTGGTGCCGGTCTACGTCGCGCAGCCGTCCAGCGACGTGCTCTCCCCGTCCCGCAAGCTGGTCGCGTTCACCAAGGTGCACCTCGACGCGGGCCAGTCCCGTACGGTCTCGCTCAGCGTCCCGCCGAGCGAACTGGCCGTCACCCCGGGCGACATCGACGGTGCGGGTACGCGGCAGGTTGCGCCCGGGACGTACGTCTTCACCGCGGGCACGCAGACGGCGACGGTCACGCTGAGGTGAGCGGCGTGCGGTGATCGGTGCGCCGTGGTCGGTGTACGCGGCAGCGGGCTCCGGTGATCGGCACTCGTTGCGCCGGGCCGTGGGCGGGGCAACCCGTCCGCGGCCCGGCGCTGGTGTGTGATGGACGCTGTCGGGTGCACGCGACAGCGGAAAGGGCGCGGTATGGAGGGGCGGATGGAGAGCGGTGGCGGCGGCAACGACCCCGGCTCGGGCTCCGGGGTCGGGCGGCGCGCGGACGAGGCGCTGCTCGCCCGTACCCGGGCCGCGCCCGTGCTCGCCGGGCCGCTGCCGCACCTCGACCCGGCGGCCGTGCCCGACGCCCCCGGGCCGCTGTTCGCGCAGTGGCTGGACGCGGCGCTGACCGGCGCGGTGCCCGAACCGCACGTCATGACGCTCAGCACGGCAGCCGCCGACGGCACGCCCAGCGCCCGCGTGCTGATCCTGCGCGGCATCGACACCGCCGACTGCGCCTACGACTTCGCGTCCGACTCCCGCAGTCGCAAGAGCCGCGACCTGGCCGCCAACCCGCGTGCCGCGCTGACCTGGTACTGGCCCGCGCAGGGCCGGCAGATCCGGATGGCGGGACCGGTCGGCGTGCTCGGCCCCGATGCCACCGCCCGCGACTTCCTCGGCCGCGGCGAGCACGCGCGCGCGGCCGCGTTCGCCGGCCCGGTGAGCGCGCCGCTGTCCGGGCCGGAGCAGTACGACGAAGCGCTGCGGGCCGCCCGCGAGCTGGTCGCCGCCGAGCCCGGCCGGGTGCCCGCCACGCACACGGTGTACCGGCTGCGGGCGGCCGAGGCGGAGTTCTGGCAGGCCGACCCGGCGCGTTTCCACGTACGGGTGCGGTACGAACGCCGGGCGGCGGGGGAGGGCTGGGCGCGGACGCTGCTGTGGCCGTGACCGCGTGCGAGCCGACGCCGGGACCGCCGTTCCGCGGGGCGTCACCGCCCCGACCAGCGGGTTCCGGATGATCGGCTTCCGGATCGGGGCGGGCCGACGGGGCTCGGCAGCGGCGGCGTTCGAGGTGACGCTGCTGTCGGGGACTGCCATCATGTCCTGATGCGGTCAACTCAGGTGCGGAGCGGCGGGGTCGGGCTCGCACTGCTGTCCGCCGTGGCCTTCGGCGGTTCCGGGGTGGCGGCGAAGCCCCTCATCGAGGCCGGGTTCGAACCGTTGCACGTGGTGTGGATGCGGGTGGCGGGCGCCGCGCTGGTGCTGCTGCCCGTCGCGGTGCGGCACCGCCGACTTCCGCTCCAGCGGCCCGGGTTGGTGATCGGCTTCGGGCTGCTCGGCATCGTCGGCGTCCAGGCGCTGTACTACCTGGCGATCGCCCGCATACCGGTCGGCGTGGCCATCCTCGTGGAGTACCTCGGCCCGGCGCTGCTGCTCGGCTGGGTGCGGTTCGTGCAGCGGCGGAAGGTGCGGCGCGCCGCGGTGGTCGGCGTGGTCCTCGCGGTCGGCGGCATGTGCTTCGTGGTGGGGATCTGGTCCGGGTTCGCCTTCGCGCCGGTCGGCCTGCTCTGCTCCTTCGGCGCGGCCTGCTGCCAGGTCGCGTACTTCGTCCTGGCCGACCACGGCGCGCAGGATGGCGCGGCCGCGTCGCCGGGGTCCCCGGACCGCGAGCGCGCGGGCGAGGGGCTCGCGGACGGGCTCGGCGACGGGTTCGTGGACGGGCTTGGGGACGGTTCCGACGGCGGGGGAGCCCCGGACCCGGTCGCGGTGATCGCGCACGCGCTGCTGTTCGGCACCGCGTCCCTCACCCTGGTCGCGCGCCCGTGGGACATCGCCTGGACGTCCCTCGCCCACCAGGTGCCGCTCGGCGACGCGGACGTTCCCGGAATCCTGCTGGTGGGCTGGATCGTGCTCGTCTGCACGGTCGTGTCGTACCTGACCGGCGTGATGGCCGTGCGGCGGCTCAGCCCGCAGATCGCCGCGGTCGTCTCCTGCGTCGAGGCCGTCGTCGGCGCGGTGCTGGCCTGGTTCCTGCTCGGCGAGCACCTGGGCACCCCGCAGCTGTTCGGCGGCGCGCTCGTGCTGGCCGGTGCGTTCGTGGCGCAGACGGCCCTGCCCGCGGCAGCGGGGGAGCCCGCTCCGGCCGCGTCCCCGACGGCTCCGGAACCCTGCGTCGAGCCGGACCTGGCGCCCCGGCGGTAGCGCGCCGCGACCTGGGGCGGTGCGGTCAGGGCGGTCAGCGCGGGCGGGGCAGAGGCGCGACGCGCGGCCGGTCCCGGCCTCGGGTGGGGGCTAGGGTGGGGACATGCACCTGACTGTTCTTCCGCCTCCCGCCGCCTGACGCGGGCGGCGCGGACCCGGTAACGGCTCGTCGAGGCGCCGACAGGCGCCGTACGGCCATGTGTGCTGCCCGCAGACGGTGACGTTCGTTTCTCAACTCACCTTTTCGGCGGGAGACTTCCCTTGTCACGTTCGCAGGTTTCGGCTGCCCGGATCACGTCCGGGCAGGGACTGCTGTATGTGGTGTTCGCGGCGACCGCGTGGGGCACGGCGGGCGCCGTCGCCGCGGTCCTCTACCGCTGGAGCGGCCTCGGCCCGCTCGCGCTGACGTTCTGGCGGGCCGCGGGCGGCTTCGTCCTGCTGCTGGCGGCCCGCAGGCTGCGCCCGGGTGCGGGTGCGGGTGCGGGTGCGGGTGCCGGTGCCGGTGCCGGTACGGGTGCGGGTGCCGGTACGGGTACGGCCGTACGGCCCGTCCTCGCCGCTGTGCCGGCGGCGCCCCGGTGGGGCCGGTTCGTCCGGATCGCCGTGACCGGCGCGGGGCTCACCCTCTTCCAGGTCGCGTACTTCTGCGCGGTGCGCTCGACCGGGCTCGCCGTCGCCACGGTGGTCACGCTGGGCTCGGGCCCGGTGCTGATCGCGCTCGTCGCCCGGGTGGCGATGGGCGAACGCATCGGCCGGGGCGGCGCGGTCGCGGTGGCCGGGGCGCTCGCCGGGCTCGCCGTGCTCGTGCTCGGCGGCGGTGGCACGCAGGTGCGGCCGGCCGGGGTGGTCCTGGCGGTGCTGTCGGCGGCCGGGTACGCCGGGATCACGCTGCTGACCCGGTGGCACGGCAGCCGCGGGGCGGCGGGCGACCCGCTGACCACCTCGCTGTGGTCGTTCGGGATCTGCGCGGTCGTGCTGCTGCCGGCCGCCTGGTCGGAGGGGCTGCTGCCGCACGCCGAACACCTGGGCCGCACGCTCGCGTTGCTCGGCTATCTCGCCTCCGTGCCGACCGCGTTCGCCTACGCGCTGTACTTCGCGGGGGCGGCCGTGCTGCGCGCGGCGACGGTCTCGGTGGTGGCGCTGATCGAGCCGGTCTCGGCGGCCGCCCTCGCGGTCACCCTGCTCGGCGAGCGGCTGACCGCCGCCACCCTGGCCGGGACGCTGGTGCTGCTGGCGGCGGTCGGGGTACTGGCCTGGGAGGAGGCGCGGCAGCAGCCCGCGGGTTCCGGTCCGGCGGGTCCGGCGGGGCCGGCGGGTCCGGTGGACCCGTCCGTGTCGTCCGTGTCGTCCGTGTCGTCGGGGCCGTCAGTCGGCTGACAGCCGGCGCAGCTGGTGGGCTCGCGCGGCCGCGTCGCCGGGAGCGGCGCGGTCGGCGAGCAGGCCGGTGACGCGGCGCCGTACCTCCTCGGGCTTGTTGCCGCCGTACTTGAACTTGGCCCGCACCCGCGTGACGTCGATCCGCACCCCGCGGATGCCGGCGAGCATGCGGCCGAACGGCTCCTGACCGGGCGCGACCCGGGCGGTGCCGCCGTCGGGCTGGAAGTGGGCGACCTGGCGCCGGAGCAGGTCGGCCTTGACCTGCGGGTCGTCCAGGATGTGGGCGGTGCCGAGGAGTTGGACGGCGGCGTAGAAGCTGGTCGGGGTGCCGTACTCGGAAGGGTCGCCGGGCGCGGCGTGCCAGGGGCCGGGGACGAAGGTGTAGTCGTCCACGACGCTGAGGGTGACCTGGGGCGCCGCCTCCAGCGCGTGCCACAACGGGTTGGGCCGGGCCAGGTGCAGCAGCACCTCGCCGTGCGCACCGGGCGCCGGGTCGTACACGAAGTGGGCGGGCTGGACGAAGGGCGGCTCGCCGTCGAGGCCGTTCACCGCGAGCTGGCCGAAGTCGTGGGCGGCCAGCCACTGCTGCCACTCCGCGTCGTCGGTGGCCGCGTCCCAGGGGTGGATCAGCATGCGGCGGGGTCCTTCCGGTCGGCGCCGCGCGGGCCGGCGGGCGCGAGGTAGCCGGGCAGGGGCGCGGACGGCGCCTGGTAGCCGGCCGGCACGGGCGCGGCGTAGGCGGGCGCGACCGGGACCACGCCGGCCCAGTACGGCAGGTCGAGGTCCTCCGGCTCGTCGTTGGGCCCGCCGGTGCGCATCTTCGCCGACACCTCGCGCAGGTCGAGCCGGATCACGGCGGTGGCGGCCAGCTCCTTCGCGTTGGCCCGGCGGGAGTCGTCGGCCCGGCCGGGCACGGCCTGCTCCACGATCGCGTCCAGCGCCAGGGCCCGCTCCTGCGGGTCGGTCACCTGGTGGGCGGTGCCGTGCACCACCACGGAGCGGTAGTTGATCGAGTGGTGGAACGCCGACTTCGCCAGCACCAGCCCGTCGACGTGCGTCACCGTCACGCACACCGCGAGCCCCGGGTCGCTGCGCGCGCCCCGCAGCGGCCGCGAACCCGTCGACCCGTGCACGTACAGCCGCTCGCCGCTGCGCGCGTACAGCGTCGGCAGTACCACCGGTGCGCCGTCGCGGACGAAGCCGAGGTGGCAGAGGTAGCCCTCGTCGAGGATGGCGTGCACGACCGCGCGGTCGTAGGAGGCGCGGTCCGCGGAACGGGTCGGGACGGTGCGGTCGGTGGTGGGGTACGGCGGCGGTGCGGGCACGGCCGGCTGTGCGGGCTGCCGCGGTGGCGGGGGTGCGTCGGGGGAGGCCGGTGTGGCGGTCATGGCGCGATCCTTTGAACTAGTGCATAATATTGTTTGTGCTAGGAGAGTACTCAATCAGCGGGCGTGGCGCATCGACAATCGCCGCCGACATCGAACGCGCGGTCGGCGCGGGCGCGTTGCGGCCGGGCACCGTCCTGCCGCCGCTGCGCGAACTCGCCCGCGACCTCGATGTGAACCCCAACACGGTGGCCGCCGCCTACCGGTTGCTACGCGACCGCGGGGTGATCGAGACGGCGGGCCGTCGCGGCAGCCGGGTGCGGGCCCGCCCGGCCGTCGCACCCCGCGAGGCGATCCGGATCGACGTGCCGTCCGGCACCCGTGACCTGTCCACCGGCAACCCCGACCTGGCGCTGCTCCCGCCGCTGGCCGACGCTTTGGCCGAGGCCGCCGCCCACCACGCCATCGCCCCCGGGCTGTACGGCGGCACCGTCATCGACGCCGACCTCGCCGAACTGGCCCGGGCCGCCCTGGATGCCGACGGGGTGCCCGCCGGCCCGATCGGCCTCACCTCCGGATCGCTCGACGCCATCGAACGGGTCCTCGCCGCCCACCTGCGCCCCGGCGACGCGGTCGCCGTCGAGGACCCCGGGTGGGGCAGCGTGCTCGACCTGGTGCCGGCGATGGGACTGCGCGCGGTGCCGGTCGCCGTCGACGACGAGGGGCCGGTCACCGCGGAGGTGGCCCGCGCGCTGGCCGCCGGCGTACGCGCCCTGCTGGTCACCGACCGGGGCCAGAACCCGACCGGCGCGGCCCTGTCCGCAGCCCGTGCGGCGGAACTGCGCGCCCTGCTCGCCACCCACCCGCACGTCCTGGTGATCGACGACGACCACCTGCACGGTCTCGTGGACCTCCCCCTGCACTGCCTGTCCGGCGCCACCGACCACTGGGCGCTGGTCCGCTCCACCGCCAAGGCGTACGGCCCGGATCTGCGGCTGGCGGTGTTCACCGGCGACGAGGTCACCGTCGCCCGGGTGCGCGGCAGGCACCGGCTCGGCGTGGGCTGGGTCAGCCACCTGTTGCAACGGGCGGTGGTGCACCTCTGGCAGCACCACGCCGTGGACCCCGAGCGCACGGCCCGCTCCTACGCGGTGCGGCGCGAGGCCCTGCTCGGGGCGCTCGACGAGCGCGGGGTCACCGCCCATGGCCGCTGCGGCCTGAACGCCTGGGTGCCGGTCGCCGACGAGACCGGCGCGGTCGCCGGGCTGCTCCAGCACGGCTGGGCCGTCGCGCCCGGCGCCCGCTTCCGGGTCAACTCCCCGCCCGGTGTGCGCATCACCGTCTCCCCGCTCGGCCTCGCCGACATCGACCCGCTCGCCGACTCCGTCGCCGCGGTGCTCCGCTCCACGGGTGCGAGCCGCTTCGGCTGAGCCCGCTGCCGGTGCCCGCCCAGGCCGCCGCGCGCCAGCCGAGGGGCGCCGGCCGAGGGGCACGGCAACCCCCGGGCGGCCGGGCCGCTTCCGAGCCGCGGCCCTTAGTGGGCGACGGCCGGTGTCCTCAGCGCGCGGCGGCCGGTGCCAGCAGGTCGGTCGGGTCGGTGTTCGCCCCGCACAGCACCACCGCGATCTTCTCGCCCGGCGCCGGACGGTAGCCGCGCGAGGGGTCGTCGGTGGGGAGGAGCGCGGCCAGCGCGGTGGCGGCGGCGTGCTCGACCACGATCCGGCGCTCGTCCCACAGCGACCGGCGGGCGGCGATGATCTGCTCGTCGCCGACCAGCACCGACCGGGCGTTGTCCTGCCGCACCGCGGCCAGCGCCCCCTGCCAGGCGCGACGCGCCCCCAGCGCGTCCGCGGCGACGGAGTCCACGCGCGCGTCGACCAGCTCTCCCGCCTCCAACGCGGCGTTGAGTGAACGGCAGTTCTCCGGCTCGACGGCGACCGCCCGCACCCCGTGCTGCCGCGCGGACGCCGCCACGCCGGCGAACAGCCCGCCGCCGCCCACCGAGACCACCACCGTGTCCAGGTCCGGTATCAGCGCGTGGATCTCCTCCATCAAGGTGCCCGCGCCGGCGCTGACATACGGGTCGGCGTACGCGTGCGCGGCCAGCGCCCCGGACTCCGCGGCGAACTGTTCGCACGCCTCCAGGGCCTCTGCGTACTGCGTGCCGGCCAGGCGCACCTGCGCGCCGTACTCCCTCAGCCGGGCGACCTTCAGCGCCGGGGCGTTCTGCGGCAGGAACACGGTGGCGGTCAGTCCCTGCCGGCGGGCCGCCCACGCGCACGCCAGCCCGGCGTTGCCACCACTGGCGATGCAGACGCCGGCCGCGGGCAGGGTGCCCGCGTCGCGGTGCGCGGCAATGAAGTTCTGCGCGCCGCGCGCCTTGAAGGAGCCGGTGTACTGCATGTATTCGAGGGCGAACCAGACCTGCGGGTCCTGCGGGCCGTCCGTCGGCGGGACGACGGTGACGGGTCGGACCTGGCCGGCCACCCGGTCGGTGGCGGCCTTGACGTCTCCGTAGCTGATCTCGTGCACGTGGCGCTCCGTAGCGATAGGGGGAGGCGGCGCGGGCACCGGTCGCGGCCCGCCGCGCCGCACCGACACGCTACGCCCGGGCGCCCTTCGGCCGCCGCTGGGTGAGTGCCGCGCCCACCAGGATCACCGCGGCGCCCACCGGTTCGTTCCAGCTCAGCGACTCGCCGAGGAGCAGCACCCCGGCGGCGGTGGCGACGATCGGTATCAGGTACGTGACCATCGACCCGATGGTCGGACCCTTCTCCGCCACCAGTCCGTACTGGACCAGGAACGCCATGCCCGTGCCCAACGCGCCCAGCGCCAGCACCGACAGCACCGACTTCGCCGGATACGACGACGGCATCGAGGTGAAGAACGGAGTGACGAGCAGGAGTTGCAGGGTGCCCAGCGACAACTGGCTCGCGGACATCGCCAGGTTGGAGCTGCCGCTGCCGCTCAGGGTGCGCCGGACATAGGCCCAGCCCACCGCGTAGCTGATCGCCGCGGCCAGCGCCATCAACGTGCCCTTGGGGTCCTGGCCCGCGAAGCCCTGCCAGGCGCCGAGCACGGTCAGCACACCGGCGAAGCCGAGGCCGACCCCGGCGAACCGCTGCCGCGACGGCCGGTCCTCCGACAGCGCGACCAGCGAGACCAGCATCGAGAACAGCGGGGTGGCCGCGTTGCATATCCCCGCGAGCATCGACGGGATGGTCTGCTCGGCGGTGGCGAACAGCGTGAACGGCAGTGAGTTCAGCAGGAAGGCGGCGACGAACAGATGCAGCCAGGTCCGGCGGCCGCGCGGCAGCCGCTCCCGCTTCACCGCGACCGCGGTGGCCAGGACCGCGGTGCCGAAGACCATCCGGCCGAGGGTGACCTGGAGCGGTGCGAACGCTTCGTTGCCCACCTTCATGAACAGGAAGCTGAAGCCCCACACCAGGCCCAGCGCGGCGAAGCGGACCCGCCAGTCCAGCAGCCGCCGCAGCCCCTGCGACGGTGACCCGGAGGCGGGCACCGGGACGGCCGCGACGGACACCTGGACGGGTGGCTCGACAGGCGACTCGACGGGCGGCTCAACGGCCGTGCCGCGGACGGCGGAAGTCTTCATGAGTCCACGATGACGGCTGCGACGTCGTAGAACAAGCGAGAATTTCTGCACAGACGACGTAGAATCACTTACATGTTGTCACTCGAACGGCTCCGCATCCTGCACGCCATCGACACGTACGGCTCGGTGAGCGCCGCCGCCGAGGTGCTGAACGTGACGACCTCCGCGGTGTCGCAGCAGATGGCGAAGCTGGAGCGGGAGACCGGCCAGCCGCTCCTCGGCAAGAACGGCCGGGGGGTGCGGCTCACCGACGCCGGACGCCTGCTGTCCGGGCACGCCGAGCGGATACTGTCCCTGGTCGAGCTCGCCCACTCCGACCTGGAGGCGCACCGAGGCGTCGCGGTCGGAGAACTGCGCGCCGGGGCGTTCCCGACCGCGGTGCGCGGACTGTTCCCCGCCGCGCTCGCCGACCTGCGCGCCGCGTACCCGCAACTGCGCACCGTCGTCCACGAGTTGGAACCGCAGGAGTCGCTGGCCCGGCTCGGCCGCGGCGACGTCGACCTCGCGGTCGTGCTCGACTGGTACAACAAGCCGCTGTCGCTGCCCGGCGGGCTCGCCAAGGCCCCGCTCTTCGACGACATCGTGGATGCCGCGCTGCCGCTGGGGCACCGGCTGGAGGGCCGCACCGAGATCGAGCTGGACGAACTTGCCGACGACGACTGGATCGCCTGGCCGGACGGCGGCTTCTGCCACGAGTGGCTGCTGTTCACGCTGCGCGGCAAGGGCATCGAGCCGCGCGTCGCCCACCACGCCGAGGAGCACGCCACCGTGCTGGCGCTGGTCGCGGCCGGGCTCGGCGTCGCGGTGATGCCCCGGCTGGGCCGGGACCCCATGCCGCCAGGCGTGCGCATCATGCCCGTCCGCCACACCATGCAGCGCCATGTCTACGCGGTCTGGCGCGAGGACGCCGACCGCCGACCGGCGATCCGCGCCGCCGTCGACGCCCTGCGCGCGTCCGCGAACGCCTACCGGCCGCCCGCCTCCTGACCACGGCGAACCACCCGGCGGGCGGGGGAGAAGCGGCGCGAAGGGCGCGGAGGCGAGGCGGAACGGAAGGAGCACAAGGGCCGGAAGGGGCCGGTCCGGGTTCGGGGCCCGCCCCGAGAACCCGGACCGGCGTGCGGGGATCAGGCGAGCGTGACCTCGTCGCCCGACACGGTGACGTTCTTCGCGGGGAGCGCCGTCGTGGCCGGGCCCTTGGCCACGGAGCCGTCGGCGACATGGAAGGCGCTGCCGTGGCACGGGCAGATGATCTGGCCGTCGGACACCTTGGCGACCGTGCAGCCCTGGTGCGTGCACACCGCCGAGAAGGCCTTGAACTGCCCGCTGCTCGGCTGGGTGACCACGACCTTCTGGGCGGCGAAGATCTTGCCGCCGCCGACCGGGATCTCCGAGGTCTTGGCGAGCGGGCTGCCGCCTCCCCCGCCCCCGGCGGCCGGGGAGCCGGAGTCGGCGCCACCGGACGGCGCCGGCGAGGCGGACGAGCTGCCGGCGGCGTCGTCGGAGGAGTGCGAGGAGGAGCCGGAACCGCAGGCGGTCAGAACGGCGGCGAGGCCCACGCCACCGGCCGCCGCGACAACGCCGCGGCGGGTCGGTGACTCGGGGATTCCGGAGCTTTCTGCCATGGGGTTGCATCCTGTTCGTGGATCGGACCGGACGGCGGGGCCCTCGCCGGCCGGCAGCGTGCTGTCACGCGTACCCGTTCATACGGACGGTCGCGGCGCGGTGTTCAACGCGTCGCGGAGGAATCTCAACTGGTGTCGCAGCAGCCCCTCCACCATCACCGGATCGCTCGGTCCGTGCGTCGCGTGCGACAGCGGCAGCACCTGGTGGTAGCGGCCCGCGGCCAGCAGTGCCGCCGACAGCCGCAGCGTGTGCGCGGCCACCACGTTGTCGTCGGCGAGGCCGTGCACCAGCAGCAGCGGCCGCTCCAGCGCGGCCGCCGACCCGATCGGCGAGGAGCGGTCGTACGCCTCCGGGTCCTCGTCGGGGTGGCCGAGGAACCGCTCGCGCCAGTGCGTGTCGTACAGCCGCTGGTCGCTGGAGCCCGCGCCGCTGATCGCCGCGTGGAAGACGTCCGGGCGGCGCAGTACCGCCATGGCCGCCAGGGTGCCGCCGAAGCTCCAGCCGCGGATCGCCACCCGGCCCAGGTCGAGGTCGGGGCAGTGCGCGGCGGCCGCGTGCAGCGCGGTCACCTGGTCCTCGACGGGCGCGCTCATGGTGTCCTTGTGGACGGTCTTCTCCCACCGCGGGCCGCGCCCCGGGGTGCCGCGCCCGTCGGCCACCACCACCGCGAAGCCCTCCTCCGCGAACCACTGCGCCTCGGCCAGCGGCCAGGTCGCCGCCCGCATCACCAGCTGGAGCGCCGGCCCTCCGTAGGGCGCGAGCAGCACCGGCAGCGGGCCCGAGCCCGGACGGTGCCAGGACGGCAGCAGCAGCGCGGTGCGGATGTCGTGCTCGCCGGCCCGCAGCCAGGTCACCCGCGGGGTCACCACCGGCGTGGCTCCCAGGGACGGCACCCGCAGCTCGCCGCCGGGCCGCAGCAGCCGGATGTCGCGGCCTTCTTCGGTCAGCGACGACAGCAGCAGCGTGTCCCCGACCCGCTGTCCGGTGTGCACCCCGGGGCCCTCGCTGAGCGGCGCCGCGCCGCCGTCCGGGTGGTAGGTCCACAACTGCTCCTCGGTCGGCTCCCCGGACGCCGCGAACAGCACCGACTCGCCGTCCACGGAGAGCACTTCGCGGATCTGCACGCCCTCCGGGGTGACCGGTTCGCCGCCGACGGTCAGGTGGCGGGTCCCGCCCACGTCCGCGGTGTGCACCAGGGCGCCGGACGCGGTGCGTGCGGGCGTGCCGGGCACCAACTCCACCCACGCCGGGTCGCGTTGCTCGTGCAGCAGCCGGGTCGCCCCCGTCGCCGGATCGGCCGCCAGCACCCGTACGGTCCGCTGGTCGCGGCTCTGCACGCTCAGCAGCGGGCCGTGCGCGTCCCAGCCGACGGTCGCCAGGTATTCGTAGCCGGCCCGGTCCCAGTCGACCTCCGTACGGTCGCCGGTGCCGTCCGCGGCCAGGAGGTGCAGCGACACGTCGGCGTTCGCGGTGCCGGCCGCCGGGTAGGCCATCTCGCGCGGGTGGTGCTCCGGGTCCACCTGGTCGGCGATCCACCAGCGTGCCACCGGTGCGTTGTCCACCCGCGCGACCAGCAGCCGGCTGCCGTCGGGGGACCACCAGTAGCCGCGGTGCCGGTGCATCGACTCGGCCGCCACGTGCTCGGCCAGCCCGTACGTCACCTCGCCGCTCTCCGGCTCGGCGAGCGCCAGGTCCGCGCCGCCCGCCAGGTCCAGGACGTGCAGCGCGCCGTCGGTGACGTAGGCGACCCGGCGGCCGGTCGGGTCGGGCCGCGGGTCCACCACGGGACCCGCGGTGGCGAGCGGGCGCGGCGGCCGGACACCGGCCGGATCGGCGGTCCACAGCGCGCCGTCGAGCGCGAACACGATGAGGCGTACGGCCGCGTCGGTCGCGTAGCCGACGATCCCGGTGGCGCGCTCGCGGGCCCGCTCGCGCCGGATCAGCTCGGCCTGCGGCACCTCGGCGGCCGGTTCCGCCAGCGCGGCCGGGTCGGCGAGCAGGTGCTCGCCGTCGGCGTCCAGCCGCCACAGGCGGCCGACGCGGTCCTCGGGGCCGCGGGTGCGCACGTAGAGCACCGACGAGCCGTCGGGGGAGAGGGTGAAACTCCGGGGGACGCCCAGGGAGAAGCGCTGGGTACGGGCGAACTGGCCTGGGAAGTCGCGATGATCGGTGATCTTGTCCATAAGGGCAGTCTCCTCCCCGTTAACCTGGGGGGATGTTGAGAGAAGTGACCGGCATCCGCTACGTCACGCCGCTGCGTGAGGGCGGTTCCGTGCCGGGCGTGGTCGAGGCGGACGACCTCGGTACCTACGTCGTGAAGTTCAGCGGCGCGGCCCAGGGGCGCAAGGCGCTGGTCGCCGAGGTGATCGCGGGCGAACTCGGCCGTCGACTGGGCCTGCGGGTGCCCGAGTTGGTGCGGTTCGACTTCGATCCGGTGATCGGACTCGGGGAGCCCGACGAGGAGATCCAGGACCTGCTCAAAGCGAGCGGCGGTCTCAACCTCGGAATGGATTTCCTGCCGGGCTCGCTCGGCTTCGATCCTCTGGTGTTCACCATGGAGCCCGAAGAGGCCAGCCGCATCGTCTGGTTCGACGCGCTCATCGCCAACGTCGACCGATCGTGGCGTAATCCTAACATGCTGGTCTGGCACCGGGACGTGTGGCTGATCGACCACGGTGCCTCGCTCATCTGGCACCACAACTGGAAGTCGGCGCCCGCCGCGTCCGCCAAGCCGTACGACGCGACCGACCACGCGCTGTCCCGCTTCTCGCCCGAACCCGCGGCCGTCGCACCCGAGTTGGCCGCCCAGGTGACGGAGTCGCTGCTCACCGAGGTGACCGGCCTGGTGCCCGACGAATGGCTGCTCGACGAGCCCGGCTTCGACTCTCCCGACGACGTGCGCGCCGCCTACCGCGAACTGCTGGGCGCCCGCGCCGTCGACGTCCACGAACGCATCACCACCGGTCGCGTCCAGGCGAAGCAACCGCCGCCGGAGTGGCTGCGCACCTGGGTCGAGGGGAAGAACGCGGAATGAGCGGGCGGGACGTCTTCGAGTACGCACTGGTGCGGGTGATGCCGCGGATCGAGCGCGGCGAGCTGATCAACGCCGGGGTGCTGGTGTACTGCCGCGCGCAGTCCTATGTCGGGGCCCGGGTGCACCTGGATGTCGCGCGACTGCGCTGCCTCGACCCCGAGGTCGATGTGGACGGCGTGGCCGCCGCTCTGCGTGGGTACCAGGGGATCTGCGAAGGGGGCGATTCCGCCGGGCAGGCGGCCGGGGACGACCCCGGGCGCCGCTTCCGCTGGCTCACGGCTCCGCGCAGCACGATCGTCCAGCCCGGGCCGATCCACACCGGGCTCACGCCCGACGCCCGCAAGGAGGCCGACCGCCTCCTCGACCTCCTGGTGCGGTGACCCTCCATTCGCGGAAGGAGCCGCACATGTCCAGGGGGCGGGGAACCGCGCGACAAGCCACCCACTCGCAGGTGGTCCCTGAACCCGACGGGACGGGGCACCCCGGGGGGTCCTGTTGACACCACCATGCGGCGCTCCTACGGTTCGGGGCGGGACCTACTAAGCGGTCGCTCATGTCGGGGCGGGCGCGTCATCGGGCCGAGGTTGAGGAGACGAAGATGTCCACCACCGAGCAGCGCGTCGCGATCGTGACGGGCGGCGCCCGCGGTATCGGAGCAGCGACCGCGGTCCGGCTGGCCGCCGAGGGCCGCGCCGTCGCCGTGATCGACCTGGACGAGGGCGCCTGCAAGGAGACCGTGGAGTCGATCACGGGCGCGGGCGGCCGGGCGCTCGCGGTCGGCGCGGACGTCTCGGACGAGGCCCAGGTCGAAGCGGCCGTCGCCCGGGTGGCCGAAGAACTCGGCGCGCCCACGATCCTGGTGAACAACGCCGGCGTGCTCCGCGACAACCTGCTCTTCAAGATGTCCGCGGCGGACTGGGACACCGTGCTCAACGTCCACCTGCGCGGCGCATTCCTGATGACCCGCGCGGTGCAGAAGCACATGGTGGACGCCAAGTTCGGCCGCGTGGTGAACCTCTCCTCGTCCTCGGCGCTGGGCAACCGCGGCCAGGTCAACTACTCCGCCGCCAAGGCGGGCATGCAGGGCTTCACCAAGACCCTCGCGATCGAACTCGGCAAGTTCGGCGTCACCGCGAACGCGGTCGCCCCCGGCTTCATCGTCACCGACATGACCGCCGCGACCGCCGCCCGGGTCGGCATGGGCTTCGAGGAGTTCCAGGCGGCGGCCGCCACCCAGATCCCGGTCCAGCGGGTCGGCCGGCCCGAGGACGTCGCGGGCGCCATCGCCTTCTTCACCGGCGACGCGGCCGGCTTCGTCTCCGGCCAGGTGCTGTACATCGCCGGCGGACCCCTCGACTGACCCGCGCACCCCACCAGTAGCGAAGGCGTACCAGCACATGACTCAGCTCCCCCCGGAGAGCGGCCGCGCCGCGATCGTCACCGGCGCCAGCCGCGGCATCGGGTACGGGATAGCCCAGGCACTCGTCGCCCGCGGCGACCGCGTCTGCATCACCGGCCGCAACGAGGACGCGCTCAAGGCGGCCGTCGAGAGCCTGGGCGGCGGCGACCGGGTGATCGGCGTGGCCGGCAAGGCGCACGACGAGGCGCACCAGGAGGCCGCCGTCGGCCGCGCGATGGACGCGTTCGGCCGGCTCGACCACCTCGTCAACAACGCCGGCACCAACCCGGTCTTCGGCCTGCTCACCGACCTCGACCTCGGGGTCGCCCGCAAGGTCTACGAGACCAACGTGCTGTCCGCGCTCGGCTTCGCCCAGCAGACCTGGCGGGCCTGGCAGCAGGAGAACGGCGGCTCGATCGTCAACATCACCTCCATCGCCGGCCTCGCCCCGTCCCCGTTCATCGCCGCCTACGGCATGAGCAAGGCGGCCATGGTCAACCTCACCGTGCAGCTCGCCGCGGAGATGGCCCCCAAGGTGCGGGTCAACTCGATCGCCCCCGCGGTGGTGAAGACGAAGTTCGCCGCGGCGCTGTACGAGGGCCGCGAGGAGGAGACGGCCGCCGGGTACCCCCTTCAGCGGCTCGGCGTGCCCGAGGACATCGGCGGCGCGGCGGCGTTCCTGCTGTCGGACCAGGCCGGGTGGATCACCGGGCAGAACCTGGTGATCGACGGCGGCCTCTTCCTCAAGGCCGGCAGCTGACCGGTCGAGGCGCTTGCCTTCGTCCGTACTCCAAGGTGCACAGTCCTCGGAGGCGGTCTCCTCAGGGGCCCGCCTCCGAGGACCTTCCACCTGTACGGAGTGACGCACCCATGCGCTACCGCACCCTTGCCGGCGGCCGCGGACCCCAGGTCAGCAACCTGTGCCTGGGCATCCTGCCGTTCGGCTCCACCGTCGACGAGCAGACCTCCTTCGCGGTGCTCGACCGCTTCGCCGAGGCCGGCGGCACCTTCGTCGACACCTCCAACAACTACTCGGTCTGGGCGCCCGGCGGCACCGGTGACGAGAGCGAGCTGCTGCTCGGCCGCTGGCTGCGCGCCCGCGGCGCCCGCGACCGTACCGTGGTGGCCACCAAGGTCGGCGCGCGCCCGCCGGAGGGCAGCACGCAGGTGTGGCCCGACGCGTGGGAAGGGCTCTCGGCGAAGGTGGTCCGGGCCGGGATCGAGGGCAGCCTGCGCCGCCTGGGCACCGACCACGTGGACCTGTACTACGCCCACATCGAGGACCGCGCGGTCCCGGTCGCGGAGACCGTGGAGACCTTCGCCGAGGTCGTCCGCAGCGGCGCCACCCGGCTGATCGGCGCGAGCAACCACGCCGCCTGGCGCGTCGCCGAGGCACGGCAGTACGCGGCCGCGCACGACCTGCCCGGCTACACCTGCGTCGAGCAGCGGCACACCTACCTGTGGCCGGTGCCCGGCGGCGAGTGGGGCGCCCAGTGGTACGCCCGCGACGACATGCAGGACTTCGTCGCGGCCCACGACGACCTGACGCTCATGGCGTACGGCCCGCTGGTGCACGGTGCCTACACCCGCGCGGACAAGCCGCTGCTCGCGCCGTACGACCACCCGATGTCGCAGCGGCGGCTGGCGGTGCTGCGCGAGGTGGCCCGCGAGGCCGGCGCCACCCCCAACCAGGTGGTGCTGGCCTGGCAGATGGGCGGCCCGCTGCCGATCGTGCCGGTGGTCGGGGTGAGCAGCGTCGCCCAACTCGACGAGGCGCTGGGCGCGGTGGACCTCGACCTCGATCCGGAGCTGAGGGCCCGGCTGGACGCGGCCTGACAGCGGCTCGACCGCGGCCGGACAGCGGCCTGATCGTGGCCTGACCGCCGTCCGGGTGCGTGCCGGCCGGGGCGGGAGGAGGGACGCGGCGGGGATTGTCAGTGGGGCGCGGTAGTTTCGGAACCAGTAACCGATCGCGTACCGGAGGTTCCCGACGTGCCCAGCATGCTGCCCGACTCCTGGCAGGCCGTACTCGGCGGGGAGTTGGACAAGCCCTACTTCCAGCAGCTCACCGACTTCGTCGAGGCCGAGCGGCAGGAGCACCACGTCTTCCCGCCGCGGGACGAGGTGTTCGCCGCCCTGGACGCCACCCCGTTCGACAAGGTGAAGGTGCTGGTGCTCGGTCAGGACCCGTACCACGGCGCGGGCCAGGGCCACGGGCTGTGCTTCTCGGTGCGCCCCGGGGTGCGGACCCCGCCCTCGCTGCGGAACATCTTCAAGGAGCTGAAGGACGAGTTCGGCTACCCGGTGCCGGACAACGGCTATCTGATGCCCTGGGCCCAGCAGGGCGTCCTGCTGCTCAACGCGGTGCTGACGGTCCGCGAGGGCGAGGCCAACTCGCACAAGGGCAAGGGCTGGGAGAAGTTCACCGACGCGGTCATCCGGGCCGTCTCGGACCGCCCCGACCCGGCCGTCTTCGTCCTGTGGGGCAACTACGCGAAGAAGAAGAAGCCGCTCATCGACACCGACCGCCACACCGTCATAGAGGGCGCCCACCCGTCGCCGCTGTCGGCGAAGCTCTTCCTCGGCAGCCACCCCTTCACCCAGATCGACGACGCGGTGAAGGCGCAGGGCCACGCCCCGATCGACTGGCGCATCCCGGACCTCGCGTCGGCGTAGCGGGACCGGGCGCGGGACCGGATACGGGGCTGAGCGCCGGCGTGGGTGCCGGTCCCGTCGCCGGCCCGGGCGGTCAGGGGCGGTAGACCTCGCGGCAGATCGAGGACGCCTGGCCGCCCGGTGCCCAGCCGCCGTACGTCTCGCCGAGCCCGCACATGTCCGGCGCGGCGGGGCGCGGCAGGCGGCCGGAATGGTGGGTGCGGGGAGCGGCACGCCGTGGCGCCGGGTGCGGGGGAGCCGGCGCGGGCGCGGCCGGGGCGCGATGGTGCCGTGGGTCCGGCGTGGGGGTGTCCGGACGCGCGGTGGCCAGCACCCGGTGGGCCGGAGCCGGCACCACCCGCACATCGTCGGGCCGCTCGGGCCGCCCGGGTGCCGACGGCGGCGGTGCGGGCGGCCTGGCCGGCGGGGCGGAGATGGTGGTGCACCCGGCGAGCGCGCACACCGCGCAGATCACGAACACCGGTGCCAGGAAAGGGAATGGGCCACGCACCCGCTCCACTGTGCCGCACCCGGCGTCGTCCGGGTATTCCCCGCAGGAGTGAACGTGCGGCACCCCCGTATGCTGCGGGGACATCGCACGGCCCGGAACGCACCAGGAGCACGCATGGCACCGCGCAGCGCCCCCTTGAAGATCGGCGTCATCGGGCTCGGTGACATCGCGCAGAAGGCGTACCTGCCGGTGCTCGCCGCCCAGCCGGGCCTCGAACTGCACCTGCAGACCCGCACCCCCGCCACCCTGGCCGCGGTCGGCGACGCCCACCGGCTCCCGCACCGGCACACCACGTTGGACGCGCTGCTCGACCAGGACCTCGACGCGGCCTTCGTGCACGCCCCCACCGTCCACCACGTGGAGATCGGCACCCGCCTGATCGAGGCGGGCGTACCGGCGTACGTCGACAAGCCGCTCGCGTACGACCTGGACGGCGCCCGCCGGCTGGTGGACCTCGCCGAGGCGCGCGGGGTGCCGCTGGCGGTCGGCTTCAACCGCCGCTACGCGCCCGGGTACGCGCAGTGCCTCAGCCACCCGCGCGACCTGGTCCTGATGCAGAAGAACCGGGTCGGGCTCGCCGAGGACCCCCGCACGGTCGTCTTCGACGACTTCGTGCACGTCGCCGACACGCTGCGGTTCCTTGCGCCCGGGCCGATCGAGCAGGTCCGGGTCTCGGCCCGGGTGCATGACGGGCTGCTGCACCATGTGGTGGTGCACCTGTCCGGTGACGGCTTCACCGCGATCGGGTCGATGAACCGGATGAGCGGGTCCACCGAGGAGAGCCTGGACGTCAGCGGTGCCGACACCCGCCGCCAGGTGTTCAACCTCGCCGAGGTGATCGACCACAAGGGCCAGCCCAGCGTCCGGCGCCGCGGCGACTGGGTGCCGGTCGCCCGGCAGCGCGGCATCGAACAGGCCGTGCTGGCCTTCCTCGACGCGGTCCGCGCCGGCACGCCCCTCGACGCCCGCGACGCGCTGCGCACCCACGAGCTGTGCGAGCGCATCGTCGCGGAGATCACCGGCGGCGCCGCGCCGGGCACGGACTTCGCTGGGGCTACGGGCGCGGGTATCGGTTGAGCGCGGGTTCCGTCGGGTCGGGCGGGTCCGTCGGGCCGGTCGGATCGGTGGGTTCCGTCGGACCGGTCGGGCCGGTTGAGCCGGTCGGGTCCTTCGGCGCCGCGGGCGCCTTCGCTGCCGCGGTGGCGGCCGGTTCGGCTGCGGTGACCCGTCGGCGCACCCCGCGGACCGCCTCGTACGCCGCGGCGGCGAGCACCAGCAGCAGCGCCAGGTGCGGCACCCAGTCACCGAACCGTACGTAGGGGCTCGTGCCTGTGGCGGTCGGCACGTCGTACACCGTTGAGGTGCTGCTGCCCGTGCCGACCCAGTGCCCGACGGGCGCGCCCCCGGGGCCGTAGACCGCGCTGATGCCGGTGAGGGTGGCGTGCACCATCGGCCGCCAGGTCTCCGCGGCCCGCAGTGCCGCGAGCGAGGCGTGCTGCGCGGGCGCCCAACTGCCCTGGAACGACGAGGTGGACGACTGGGCGACCAGGAGCCGCGCGCCGTCCGCCGCCAGGTGACGGCTCATGTCCGGGAACGCCGACTCGAAGCAGACCAGCGGCCCGAACCGCAGGGTCCCGGTGTCCATCACGACCTGCCGGCTGCCCGGCCTGCGGTCCTGCCCGGCGGCCTTCCCCACGGAGGTGGCCCAGCCGAGCAGCGAGCGCATGGGGATGTACTCGCCGAACGGCACCAGCCGCATCTTGTCGTACGTGGGGCCGGTCACGCCGTGCGGGCCGACCAGTTCCGAGGTCTTGGAGATGCCGGTGCCGTCGGCGCGTTCGGCGTCCACGTTGACCAGCAGGTCGGCGCCGACCAGGCGGGAGAGCGCGGCGAGCGTGGCGGTGGTGCCGGGGTGGTTCGACAGGTCGACGGTGACGCTGCTCTCGCCCCACACCACCAGGTCGGGGCGGGTGCCGGCGAGCTGCCGGGTGAGACGGACCTCGCGGGCGAACCGGGCGGCCGGTCCGGCGATCATCCCGGGCTGCACGACGGCGACCCGGACCGGTGCGGCGCGGTGCGGGCGCGGTGCCCACAGCCATACGGTGCCGGCGGCCACGGCGGCGGCGAGCAGCGCCGCGGCGGCGGTGCGGCGTGCGGACGGCATCGCGCACAGCACCGCGAGGGCCGTGTTGGCGAGCACGATCAGGGCGCTGACCAGCCACACCCCGCCGATCGAGGCGAGGCGCAGGGCCGGGGTGACCTGCCACTGGCTCGCGCCGAGCAGGCCCCAGGGGCCGCCGAGGTACTGCCAGGAGCGGACGAGTTCGATCAGCAGCCAGCCGCTCGGGAGGAGGGCCAGGGCGGCGCCGACGGCCGGGCGGCCCCCGTTGCCGAGCAGCCGCCGGACCAGCCAGCCCCACGGGGCCCACAGGGCGCCCAGCAGCAGGGCGAGGACCGGGAGGAAGACGGTCAGGCTCGGCAGCAGCCAGTTGTGGACCGCGAGCATGAAGCCGGCGCCGCCGAACCAGCCGTCCAGGGCCGCCCGGCGCCCGGTCGGCGCCGAGCGGATCAGGAGGAGCCAGGGGACCAGGGCGAAGTAGGCGAACCACCACAGGGAGGGGGTGGGGAACGCCAGCGCCGGGAGGGCGCCGCATGCGGAGGCGAGCAGTGAGCGAGCCCAGGGGGTGCGCTGCGCGCGGCGCACGAGGGGGCGGAGTTCGCGTGGACGGGTGGGGGGCTGGGCCGTTGGCGTCATCCGGTACTCCCGTTCTGGGCCCTGCCCCCCGGGTGCCCCCGGTCTGTCTGTTCAGGGACCACCTCGCGGTGGGGGTTGCTCGTGCTTTCCCCGCGCCCCTTGGAGGGTGCCCCTTGCGGTGGTGGGTTCACCTTCTCGCGGTGGCGGGTTGCTCGCGCGGTTTTCCCCAGAGCTTCGCCTGGGAGGAACCCCCGCGCGCCCCTGGAGGGGGCCGCACATACCTACCCAGGGGCGCGGGGAACGGCGCGACCAGCCCACCACCGCGAGGTGGTCCCTCGACCGACAGACCGGGGCACCCGGGTGGGTCAGGTCGGAACTAGGTCGCGTCCTCGGAGGTGGCGGCTTCGCGGGAGTCGTTGGCCACCGCGCGGTTGCGGGTGGTGACGACGGCGGCCGCGCCCAGGGCCGCGGCGCTGAAGGCGGCGGCGATGACCCAGGGCCGGTCGAGGCAGTGGTCGCTGAGGTGGTCGAGGGAGAGCCGGCCGGGCCCGGCGAGGCCGAGCGCCGCGGCGGTCCAGCCGAGGAGCGCCGGGTGCTCGAAGCCCCCGGACATCGCGAAGAACCCGGCCGGCGCGTGGACGGAGACGGCGCCGGCCATCGCCCCGGCGGCGGCCGCGCCGGCCGCCGGAGTGGCCAGGCCCAGCGCGAGGAGAGCGCCGCCGCCCGCCTCACCGAGCCCCGCGGCGACCGCGGCCGGCTTGCCCGGGCGGAAACCCATGTGCTCCATGGCGCCGGCGGTGCCGGCGAGCCCGCCCCCGCCGAACCACCCGAACAGCTTCTGCGCGCCGTGCGCGAAGAGTACGGACCCGGCGCCGAGACGCAGGGCGAGCAGTCCGATGTCCGTGCGGTACGCACATCTCATGGCCGCGTCCTTTCGATTGCCCGGCCCCCCTCCGACGGAAGGGCCCACCCGGCCAGTGTGTGCGGGTGGTCGGCCATCGCGCCGCGCCAGGCGGTCTGTCCGGGCGAAACCTCGGGACGGCAGGCGGTCGCGGGCCGTTACGGGAGGCGGTTCCAGGCGGTCAGCACATGGTGCCCGTGTTCCGTGCCGAGCCGGCTCACCGTGCCGGTGGCCAGTTGGAAGAGGGCGCCCTCGGCGGGCGGCAGGCCGAGCCGCCGGGCGGTGAGCACCCGCAGGAAGTGCGCGTGCGCCACGAGGACGACGTCGCCGCCGTCGCCGTTGGTGAAGGCCGCCTCGACGCGGGCCAGTACGCGGTCGGCGCGGTCACCGATCTGCTCGGGGGTCTCGCCGGGATGCCCCTCGGGCCCGGGGATGACGCCGTCGGTCCAGATCTCCCAGTCCGGGCGGGTCCGGTGGATGTCGCGGGTGGTGACGCCCTCGTAGCCGCCGTAGTCCCATTCGTGCAGGTCGGGGTCGATCCTCACGTGGTCGAGGCCGGCCAGTTTCGCGGTCTGCTGCGCGCGCTGCATCGGGCTGCTGATCACGCACCCGATGTGCCGGGAGGCGAGCAGCGGCGCCAGCGACCGGGCCTGCTCCTCGCCGTGCTCGGTGAGCGGCAGGTCGGTGTAGCTGGTGTGCTGACCGGACTGCGACCACTCGGTCTCGCCGTGCCGGATCAGGACGAGCTCACCCATCGGACACCTCCCGTGGCGCCCCACGGCGCCCGTTTGTGATCATATGCCGACCGCGCGCCGTGACCACCGCGCGGGCCGGTCGTACACCCCGTCAGCAGAACGGTGGGCCGGGCGAAAGCCTTCCCCTCACGTTCCGTCAGTACGATGGCGCGGGCCGCTCCGGTTGCGGCGTCGGCGGGTTCTCGGTCGGATCGAAGCGGCGTACGGGCGTACGCGGTGGGTCGCGGCGCCCGCCGAGGCGCGCTGTGGGCGACCGTGGGGACGGACGGGTGGACACCCACCGGTAGGCGCCACGTCCCTCGGCACACGGGCACAGGGCACACGGGCACAGGGCACACGGGAACGCGCGGGCACGCGCGGCAGCGACCAGTACAGGAGCCGGAATGAACGACACACCCCGCACGTACGACGTGGTCGTCATCGGAGCGGGCCCGGTCGGGGAGAACCTGGCCGAGCGGACCCAGGCGGCCGGGCTCAGCACGGTTGTCGTGGAGAGCGAACTCGTCGGCGGCGAGTGCTCGTACTGGGCGTGCATGCCGAGCAAGGCGCTGCTGCGGCCGGTGGCGGCCCGCGCCGACGCGCGCCGGCTGCCGGGGCTGGCCGCGGCCGTGGGCGGGCCGCTGGACTCCGCCGAGGTGCTGGCCCGCCGTGACGAGTTCACCTCGCACTGGAAGGACGACGGCCAGGCGGAGTGGCTGGACTCCGTGCACGTCGACCTGGTGCGCGGCCGCGGGCGGCTCGACGGGCCCCGCCAGGTCGTGGTGGACACCCCGGACGGCGGTACGGTGCGGCTGGCCGCCCGGCACGCGGTCGCGGTCTGCACCGGCACCACCGCGGCGCTGCCCGACCTGCCCGGGCTGACCGACGTACGGCCCTGGACCAGCCGCGAGGCGACCAGCGCCAAACAGGTGCCCGAGAGCCTGGTGGTGGTCGGCGGCGGCGTGGTCGCCGTCGAGATGGCGACCGCCTGGCAGGCGCTCGGCGCGCGGGTGACCGTCCTGGTGCGCGGCGGCGAACTGCTGGGCCGGATGGAGCCGTTCGCGGGGGAGATGGTCGCCGACGGGCTGCGGGAGGCCGGGGCCGAGGTGCGGTTCGGGGTGTCCGTGACGTCCGTGGCGCGCGAGGGCCGCGAGGTGCGGGTCGGGCTGGACGACGGCGGCGAGCTGACCGCCGACGAGATCCTCTTCGCGGTCGGCCGCGAACCGCACACCGCGGACCTCGGTCTCGACACGGTCGGGCTCACGCCGGGCGACTGGCTCACGGTCGACGACACCTGCCAGGTCACCGATGTCGCCGACGGCTGGCTCTACGCCGCGGGCGACGTCAACCACCGCGCGCTCCTCACCCACCAGGGCAAGTACCAGGGGCGGATGGCCGGTGCGGCGATCGCCGCGCGCGCCCAGGGCCGGCCGCTGGACGACGCGCCCTGGGGCGCCGACGTCGCCACCGCCGACCACGGCGCGGTGCCGCAGGTCGTCTTCACCGACCCCGAGGTCGGCTCTGTCGGCCTGACTGCCCAAGAGGCCGAACGCTCCGGGCGGCGGGTGCGCGTCGTCGACTACGACCTCGCGCGGGTGGCCGGGGCGAGCCTGTACGGAGACGACTACCGGGGCCGGGCCCGCATGGTGGTCGACCTCGACCGCGAGGTCCTGCTCGGCGTCACCTTCGTCGGGCCCGGGGTGAGCGAGCTGGTGCACTCCGCGACGGTCGCGGTGGTCGGCGAGGTGCCGATCTCCCGGCTCTGGCACGCGGTTCCGTCCTACCCCACCATCAGCGAGGTGTGGCTGCGCCTGCTGGAGACCTACCGGGGGTAGCCCGGGGGAACCGGGGCCCCGGCGAACCCGCTGCCCGCCGCGCCGGGGGCCGCCCTCCGCTCCTTCGTTCCCCGACTTTGGGCCTCGCCGCTCGCGTGACTGCTAGGCGGAAGGGGCCAGTTGGGGGTAGAGGGCGGCCGGGCCGGCGGAGAGGGCCGACTTGACCTGCCGGGCGGTGGCGTCCGCGGTCACCTCGAAGTCACCCGCGGCGAAGCCGTCGAGGGCGGCGCGGACGATGTCGGCGGGGTCGGACTTGGGCGCCCGCACGTCGGCAGTGAGGTCGGTGTCGACGTAGCCCATGTGCAGCCCGGTCACCTGGGTTCCCTGGGCGGCGAGTTCGACCCGGAGGGCGTTCGTCAGCGACCACTCCGCGGACTTCGCGGCGCAGTACGCGGCGCTCGCCGGGAGGGAGATCCAGGACAGCGCCGAGAGCACGTTGAGCAGGCCGCCGCCGCCACTCCGGGCGAGGACGGGGGCGAAGGCGCGGCTGACGGCGAGCGTGCCGAAGACGTGCGTGTCGAACTCCCTCCGGAAGTCCGCGAGATCGCCGTCCAGCAGCGAGGCGCCGGTGGAGATCCCCGCGTTGTTGACCAGGAGGGTGACGTCGCCCGCCTGCTCGGCCGCGGCGCGCACGGAGCCGGCGTCGGTGATGTCCAGCCGCAGGGGGACCGCGCCGGGCACGGCGACCTTCCTGGGGTCGCGCGCCGCCGCGTAGACCTTGGCCGCGCCGCGTTCGAGCAGCGCCCGTACGAACTGCTCGCCGATGCCGCGGTTGCCGCCGGTGACGAGGGCGACGGAGCCGTCGATCTTCATGGGATGTCCTTCGGTGAGGGGAAGCCGGTGCGCCGGCCACGGGGAAACCGATCGGTTTCCTCTACTGCCCCACCGTAGACCGATCGGTTTCCGCTGTCGAGTCAGGGCGCTAACCTGGCGGGTATGACCACGACGGCGAAGCCCTCCTCGCGTGACCGGCTGCTGGACGCGGCGGCGGAGCTGATCTACCGGCAGGGTGTCGGTACCGGCATCGACGCGCTGTGCAAGGCGGCCGGGGTGTCCAAGCGGTCGATGTACCAGCTCTTCGACGGCAAGGACGACGTGCTGGCCGCCGCGCTGGCGCGGCAGGAGCCGCGGCTGACCGCGCTGCTGGTGCCGCCGCCCGGGAAACCGGCCGCCCCGCGCGACCGCATCCTCTACGTCTTCCAGCGGTTGGAGGAGGCGGCCGCCTCGCCCGACTACCGGGGGTGCCCCTTCCTGGCGGCGCAGGTCGAGCTGAAGGACCCCGGGCACCCCGCAAGCGCGGTGGCCGCCCGCAGCAAGCAGGCGCTGACCGACTTCTTCCGGGCCGAGGCCGAGCGCGCGGGTGTGGCCGAACCGGGGCTGCTGGCACGCCGGTTGGCCATCGTGTACGACGGCGCGAGCGCCCGCGCGGGCATCAGGTCCGAGGTGCTGGACGGCCTCGCGGTGAGTACGGCCGCACTGCTGCTGGACGCGGCGGGCCTCGCGGCGGGCGACGCTGGTTCGTAGGCGGGTTCCGCCCTCCGGCTCGACGTACGGCGCCCCGCCTGCCGCGGGCACGAACCACCCCCCGTTCGGGGCGCGTTGGCGCGGTCGGCGGGCGCGGCGGGCGCGGGGGCGCACACCACGGCAGCCACGAGTACGCCACGTGCACGGATCGTGGATCAACGCGCTCAAAGGTTGGGGATACATGATGGGCCGGGCCCGGTGGCACGCCCGGAGGGACGGGGGCGCCGTCGGGCCGGGCGGTTGCGGTGCTTTCGGGTGCGCGGGGAGCGTGCCCCCGGCCCGTACCCGTCCGCGCGTCCGTACGCGCACCCGCACCCCGTAGCCGTTCCGTTGGGCGAGGAGACGAAGTCCCATGATCCGCAAGGCCGACCGCCAGCCGTCGCACCCCGACTCCTGCCACGTGCCGGCGACGGCGGACGCCCGGTGACCGGCCGTACGGAGCAGACCGACCGTACGAAGCCGACCGACCGTACGGAGCAGACCGGCCGTATGGAGCAGGCGACAGACGGGACGACCGCTGAACCGGCGGAGCCGGCCGCGAGTTGGGTGCGCCGGCTCGGTGCGTACTGCCTGCGGCACCGCCGGGACGCCGTGCTGGCCTTCGGCGCGGCCGTCGCCGCCGCCATCGCCACCGCGACCCTGCCGCTGGTGCTGCGGCATGTCGTGGACCACGTCGCCTCGGGCCGAACCGGGTCGCTCACCGTGTGGACGCTGGTGCTCGCCGGGCTCGGCGCCGTCCGCTTCGCCGGCGGCTTCACCCGCCGCTACACCTCGGGACGGCTGTCGCTGGGTGTCCAGTACGACCTGCGCAACGACGCGTTCGCGGCGCTGCTGCGGCTCGGCGGCGCCCAGCAGGACAGCCTGCGCACCGGCCAGATCGTCAGCCGCTCGATCTCCGACATCACCCTCATCCAGTCGCTGCTCCAGTTCCTGCCGAACATGACGAGCAACGCCCTGATGTTCCTGGTCTCGCTGGTCTTCATGGCGTGGCTGTCGCCGTTGCTGACCGTGGTCGCGCTCGTCGTCGGCCCGCTGCTGTGGCTGATCGCGCTGCGCAGCCGCCGCGACCTGTTCCCCGCCAACTGGCACGCCCAGCAGGAGGCCGCCGAGGTCGCCTCCGGTGTCGAGGCCACCGTCACCGGCGTGCGGGTGGTCAAGGGCTTCGGGCAGGAGCAGCGCGAACTGCTCGGCCTGGAGCGGCGCGCCCGGCGGCTGTTCTCCTCGCGGCTGCGGGTCGTGCGCTACAACAGCCGCTACAACCCGGCCCTGCAGGCGGTGCCCGCGCTCGGCCAGGTCGCGGTGCTCGCCTTCGGCGGCTATCTCGCGCTGCACGGCCGGATCTCGCTGGGCACGTTCCTCGCCTTCACCAGCTACCTCGGCTCGTTCGTCACCCCGGTCCGCCAGGTCGCCACCCTGCTCACCGTGTGGCAGCAGGCCAGGGCCGGCACCGAGCGCGTCCTGGAGGTCATCGACGAGGCACCGGTGATCACCGACGCGCCGGGCGCCCGCGAACTGCCCGACGAGCCGCCCGCGCTGTCCTGGCAGGACGTCACCTTCGGCTACGGCGACGGGCAGCCGCTGCTGCGCGGCTTCAGCCTCGACATCGCCCCGGGCGAGACGGTCGCGCTGATCGGACCGGCCGGCTCCGGCAAGTCCACCGCGGCGGCGCTGCTGCCGCGGTTCTACGACGTCCCGGCCGGCGCGGTGCGGGTCGGCGGCACCGACGTACGCGAGGTGACGCTGGACTCGCTGCGCGGCCGGATCGGGTTCGTCTTCGAGGAGAGCCTGCTGCTGTCCGACACGGTGCACAACAACATCGCCTACGGCGAGCCCGGCGCGAGCGAGGAGCGGATCAGGGCCGCCGCCCGGGTGGCCCGCGCGGACGAGTTCATCGAACGCCTCCCGCAGGGGTACGACACGGTCGTCGGCGAGCAGGGCCTGACGCTCTCCGGCGGGCAGCGGCAGCGCGTCGCGCTCGCGCGGGCGCTGCTGTGCGACCCGGCGGTGCTCGTGCTCGACGACGCGACGTCCGCGATCGATGCCCGGGTGGAGTCGGAGATCCACGCGGCCCTGCACGAGGCGGTCCGCCGCCCCACCACGCTGATCATCGCCCACCGCCGCTCCACCCTCGAACTCGCCGACCGCATCGCGCTGTTGGACGGCGGCCGGGTGGTCGACACCGGGACGATGGACGAACTGCGGTCCCGCTCGCCGCTGTTCCGCTCGCTGCTGTCCGCGGTCGACGTCCCCGAACCGGAGGCGGAGCGCGCATCGGGGACCGGGACCGGGGCCGGGCCCGAATCCGCTGCCGGGGCGGGGGACTTGGGCGCGCCGGCGGGTGTCGCGGCCCTCTCCGCCGCCGCCGACGACGGTCCGGACCCGGCGGCCGCGGTCGCCGCCTCCGCCACCGCCGCGCTCGGCACCGACCAGCCGCGCGGCACCGTATCGGAGCGGACCGACCCCGCCGCCGGGACCGATCCGACCGCCGGGACCGATCCGACCGGTGCGTCCGATCCGACCGGTCCGGCCGACGGGTCCGTACGGGCCGGATCGCCCGTGCGGGCGGGGGTGCGCGACGGCGCGGGGGACGAGGCGCCGGCCGTCACCGCGGACCTGTGGCGGCGCCCCGACACCGAGGACGCGTCGGCCGTCGGTGAAGTCGCCGCGCTCCGGGCCGCGCAGGCGATCTCGCTCTCCTCGGCCACGGCCGGGCGCGGCCGCGGGCCGGGTGGCGGAGTACTCGGCGCCGCCCCGCCCACGCCCGAACTCCTCGCCGGACTGGCGAAGATGCCGCTGCGCGACGCCGATCCGGGGGTGCCCGCCGACCGTGCCAGGGCCGCGGACCCGCACTTCGGGCTGCGCCCGCTGCTGCGGCCGTTCCGGTCGGCGCTGCTGCTGGGCCTGGCCCTGGTCGCCCTCGACGCGCTCGCCCAGATCATGGTCCCCGTGCTGGTCCGCCAGGGCGTGGACGACGGCGTGGCGCACCACGCCGGCCGGGTGCTGCTGGAGGCGGCGGCCGCCGCCGCGGCCGTGGTCGCCGCGGACTGGCTGATCGGCGTCGGCCAGATCCGCACCACCGGGCGTACCGGCGAGCGCCTGCTCTACACGCTGCGGGTCAAGACGTTCGCCCAGCTCCAGCGGCTCGGCCTGGACTACTACGAACGCGAACTCGGCGGCCGGATCATGACCCGGATGACCACCGACGTCGACGCGCTGTCCAACTTCCTGCAGACCGGCCTGATCACCGCGGTGGTCAGCCTGCTCACGGTCTTCGGCGTGCTCGTCACGCTCCTGGTCATCGATGTCGGGCTCGCGGTGGTGCTGCTCGGGGCGCTGCCGCTGCTGGTGGTCGGCACCGCGGTCTTCCGCCACCACTCGGTGCCCGCCTACCACGAGGCGCGGGAGCGGGTCAGTGCCGTCAACGCGGCCCTCCAGGAGAACGTCACCGCGATCCGCGTCACCCAGGCGTTCCGCCGCGAGAGCCGCAACGCCGAGGACTTCGCCCGGCTCGCCTGGTCCTTCCGCGACTCGCGGCTGCGCGCCCAGCGCTACATGGCGACGTTCTTCCCGTTCGTGGAGTTCCTGGGCACCCTGTCCACCGCGGCCGTGCTCGCGGTCGGCGCCGGCCAGGTCCGCTCCGGCACCCTCACCGCCGGCACCCTGATCGCCTTCCTCCTCTACGTCGACCTGTTCTTCTCCCCGATCCAGCAGTTCTCGCAGGTCTTCGACGGCTACCAGCAGGCCGTGGTCGGGCTGGGCCGGCTGCGCACCCTGATGCGCACCCCGACCGGCACGCCCGTCCCCGAACAGCCGCTCGCCGTCAGCCACCTGAAGGGCGAGGTGGTCTTCGACGACGTGTCCTTCGGGTACGCGGGCGGCGGTGGCCAGGAGGTGCTGCACGGTGTCTGCCTGCGGATCGCGCCCGGCGAGACCGTCGCGCTGGTCGGCGCGACCGGTGCGGGCAAGTCCACCGTGATGAAGCTGATCGCCCGGTTCTACGACCCCACCACCGGCGCGGTCCGGGTGGACGGCCACGACCTGCGCGGGCTGGACCTGGCCGGATACCGCGGCCGGCTCGGTGTGGTGCCGCAGGAGGCCCACCTGTTCAGCGGCACCGTGCGTGACGCCATCGCCTACGGCCGGCCCGACGCCACCGACGCCGAGGTGGAGGCGGCGGCGCGGGCGGTCGGCGCCCACGAGATGGTGGCCACGCTCCAGGCGGGGTACCTCCAGCCGGTCGGCGAGCGGGGCCGCAACCTGTCCGCGGGACAGCGCCAGCTCCTCGCGCTGGCCCGGGCCGAACTCGTCGACCCCGACGTGCTGTTGCTCGACGAGGCCACCGCGTCGCTCGACCTCGCCACCGAGAGCAGGGTCACCGCCGCCACGGACGCGCTCACCCGCAGGCGCACCACGCTCGTGGTCGCGCACCGGCTCACCACGGCGGCCCGGGCCGACCGGGTGGTGGTGCTGGACCACGGCACCGTCGTGGAGACCGGTACGCACGCGGGGCTGCTCACCGCGGACGGGACGTACCGGAAGCTGTGGGACGCCTTCCGGCAGCACGGCGCGTCGGCGACGGTCGACCAGCTCGCGGGGTCCGAGACAGGGGGGGCCTGACCTGAGGGAGGGCCGACCCGACCGGGAGCCGTGTCCTGCCGGTCGATGGACCGCCCGCCGGTGGGAGGGTCCGCCTCCCCGTGCGCGCCGGGTCAGGCCGCTCCGGGTCAGGCCGCTCCGGGTCGGGCCGCTCCGGTGAGGCGGCTCCGGTCAGGCCGTCCGCGCCGTGCCTCCGGTCAGGCCGGCGTCGCCGCCCAGGCGTACAGGTGCTCCGGGCGGCCGGTGTCCCCGTACTTCAGGGTGAGCCGGACCCGTCCGGCCTGTTCCAGGTGCTTGAGGTAGCGCTGCGCGGTGGAGCGGCTGAGCCCCGACCGCTCGGCGACCTCGTGCGCCGACAGCGCGGCCCCGGTCTCCCTCAGCACGCGCCGGATGAGTTCGGCGGTCGGGGCCGAGTGGCCCTTGGGCAGCGCCGCCGGCGAGGCGGAGGCGCTGCGCAGCGCGCCGAAGATCCGGTCCACCTGTTCCTGGCCGGCCTCGCCGTCGCCCCCGGACGCCATGCCGTCCACGGTGCGCCGCAACGCCGCGTACCCGTCGAGCTTGGCCCCCAGGTCCGCGAAGCCGAACGGCTTGACCAGGTACTGCAGCGCACCGAGCCGCATCGCGGCCTGCACGGTGGCCAGGTCCCGGGCCGCGGTCACCATGATCACGTCGGCGCAGTGGCCGAGTTGGCGCATCCGCCGCACCAGGGTCAGACCCGGCTCGTCCGGCAGGTAGTGGTCGAGCAGCACCAGGTCCACGCGGGTGCGTTCGAGGGTGGCCAGCGCGTGCGCCGCGGTGTGGGCGCGCGCTGCCACCCGGAAGCCCGGAACCTTGGCCACGTACGCCGAGTTGATCTCGGCCACCCTGAAGTCGTCGTCCACGACCAGGACTTCGATCACCGTGCACCTCCGGGCAGCGCGGCGGACATGTCGGCACCGAACTCCGCCGGGGCCAGCGCCTCGGGCAGCACGACGGTGAACACCGCGCCGCCGCCCGCGCGGGCGCCGACCCTGGCCATGCCGCCGTATCGCTCGGCCAGCCGCCGCACCAGCGCCAGGCCGAGCCCGCGCCCCCGGTGGCTCGGCGACTTCTTCGTGGTCCAGCCTTCGGTGAAGACCCGCTCCCGCAGTTCGGGGGGAACCCCGGGTCCGTCGTCGCTCACCCGCATCACGAGCGTGGTGTGTTCGACCCGCAGTTCCACCTCGACCTCCGACGCCGTCGCGTCCAGCGCGTTGTCGATGAGGTTGCCCAGCACCGTCACCGGATCGCGCGGGTCCACCACCCGGTCCGGCAGCCACGTGGTCGCCGAGATCCGCAGCCGCACCCCGCGTTCCGCGGCGATCGCCGTCTTGCCGACCAGCAACGCCGACAGCAGCGGTACCTGCACCCGGTCGGCGACCTGCTCCGCCGAGGCGCGGCGGGTGTCGGCGACCTCGGCGACGTAGTCCACGGCTTCCTCGTAGAGTTCCAGTTCGAGCAGGCCCAGCACGGTGTGCAGCCGGTTGGCGTGCTCGTGGTCCTGGGCCCGCAGGGCGTCCAGCAGGCCGTGCGTGGCGTCCAGTTCCCGGCCGAGCAGTTCCAGTTCGGTACGGTCCCGCAGCGTGACCACGGCGCCGCCGTCCTCGGTCGGCATGCGGTTGGCGATCAGCACCCGGCTGCCGCTGACGGTCAGCAGATCGGAGCCCTCCGCCTCCCCGGCCAGCACGTCGGTGGTCCGTCCCGGCGGCAGCAACGCGTGCAGCGGACGCCCCGCCGCGTCACCGTCCAGGCCCAGCAGGCGCTGCGCCTCGTCGTTGACCAGCCGGACCCTGCCCTGCGGGTCGAGCGCCACCACCCCCTCCCGGATGCCGTGCAGCATCGCCTCGCGCTCGTCCAGCAGCGCCGAGATGTCGGCGAACGCCAGTCCGCGGGTGGCCCGCTGGACCCGCCGGGAGGCCCACACCGCCGCCGCCACGCCGACGGCCAGCGCCGCCCCCGCGTACAGCAGCAGCCCGGGTACGGCGGCGAGCAGCCGGCCGCGGACGCTGTCGTAGGCGATGCCCACCGAGACCGCGCCGACGATCCGCCCGGAGCGGTCCCGCAGCGGAACCTTGCCGCGGGCGCTGCGCCCCAGCGTGCCCCGGTCGATCTGCATGATGTCTTTGCCGCCCAGCGCCACGCTCGGGTCGGTCGAGACATGCTCGCCGATCCGCCCGGGGTCGGTGTGCGACCAGCGGGTGCCGTGGGTGTCCATGACCACGATGTAGCTGGCGCCGGTGGCCAGCCGGATGCGCTCCGCCTCGGCCTGCACCGGTCCGTCGGGGGTCGGCCGGGAGGAGACCAGCGCCTGGGCGACGTCCGGGTCGGCCGCCACCGTCTGCGCGATGGCCAGCGCCCGGTGCATGCCCTGGTCGTCGAGTTCGTGGCTGAGCGGAGCCAGGAAGAGACCGGTGGCCAGCGCCGTGACGCCGACGGTGATCGCGAGCTGCATCCGCAGGACCTGCGCCGAGACACGGCGCGGCCACCTGATCCGCATAGCGCTGCCCTCCGACTCCCACTTCGACTTCGATTCCGGCTCCCCCCGGCCGTCCGCCCGGGCCGGTCCCGCGGCCCTCCGGCGGCGACGGCGTCGGCGTCGGCGGCGGTTCACGCGCCGACGTCCGTGTCGTCACCGCAAAGTAGACGCCGTCGCGCCCGTTGGGCAGTCCTGGGGTCGATTTCGTCGTCCGCGCGCGAGCAGAACGAGCAGAACACCGCTCTGTGCGCAGAAGGGGCCCAGCGCTCACAAGGCTGTCAGGACCGGCGGAGACGCTTCTAACGTCCAGCGCCATGACCATCGACACGAGCCCCGCCATCGAGCTGCGGGGGGCGGGCAAGGCGTTCCGGACACCGTCCGGGGCCCCGCACACCGCCGTACGGGATCTGGACCTGACCGTGGGACGCGGTGAGTTCGTCGCCGTCGTCGGACCCACCGGATGCGGCAAGTCGACCACGCTGACCCTCGTCAGCGGCCTGGAGGAGCCGACCGAGGGCGAGGTCCTCGTCGGCGGTGAGCCGGTACGCGGAATCGGCGCCGACGTCGGCTTCGTCTTCCAGCAGGACGCCGTCTTCCCCTGGCGGACGGTGCTGTCCAACGTGACGGCCGGCCCGCGCTTCCGCGGCGCCGCGAAGGCCGAGGCCAGGGAACGGGCCCGGGACTGGCTGGCCCGGGTGGGCCTGACGGCCTTCGAGGACCGCTACCCGCACCAGCTGTCCGGCGGCCAGCGCAAGCGCGTCGCGTTGGCGGCCACCTTCGTCAACGACCCGAAGATCCTGCTGATGGACGAGCCGTTCTCCGCACTCGACGTGCAGACCCGGGCACTCATGTCCGACCAGCTGCTCGACCTGTGGGCCGGTACCGGATCGTCCGTCGTGTTCGTCACCCACGACCTGGAGGAGTCGATCGCGCTCGCCGACAAGGTCGTCGTGATGACCGCGGGCCCGGCCACCGTCAAGGAGGTCTTCACCATCGACCTGCCGCGCCCCCGCAGCGTCGAGGAGGTCCGGCTGGAGCCGCGGTTCCTGGAGATCTACCGCGAGATCTGGTCGTCGCTGGGCGAAGAGGTCCGCATCACCCGGGAAAGGGGCGCCGGACATGCCGCCTGAGTCCGTATCCCTGCCGGCGCCGGCCACGGGCAAGCCGACCGGCGCCGCCGAACGCACCAGGTCGCGGGCTCGCGCGGCCCGCAGGCACGCCCTGCTGGTCAACGGCTGCAGGCTGCTGGTGCTCGTGCTCTTCCTCGGCCTGTGGGAGTGGTTCTCCCGGACCGGCGTCATCGACGCGTTCAACTTCTCCATGCCCTCGCAGGTCGGGGACCAGATCCGCACCTGGGTCCTGCACGGCACGGCCCAGGGCTCGCTCGGCGAGCAGATCTGGACCACCCTCCAGGAGGCCCTGTACGGCTGGGCGATCGGTGTCGCGGCCGGCGTGCTGCTGGGCGTCGCCCTCGGCCGGGTGCGCATCCTCGCGGAGGTCTTCGGGCCGTATGTGAAGGTCCTCAACGCCATGCCGCGCATCGTGCTGGCACCGATCTTCCTCATCTGGTTCGGCCTCGGCCCGGCCTCCAAGATCGCCTCGGCCGTCGTGCTGGTCTTCTTCCCGGTGTTCTTCAACGCCTTCCAGGGCGCCCGCGAGGTCGACCGCAACCTGGTCGCCAACGCCCGCATCCTCGGCGCGAGCAACCGCCAGGTCACGTTCCAGGTGGTCATCCCCTCGGCCACCTCGTGGATCTTCACCAGCCTGCACGTCAGCTTCGGCTTCGCGCTGATCGGCGCGATCGTCGGCGAGTACATCGGCGCCACCAAGGGCCTCGGGCTGATGGTCTCCACCGCCCAGGGCACCTTCAACTCGGCCGGGGTGTACGCCGCGATGGTGATCCTGGCCGTCGTGGCCCTGATCGCCGAGGGGCTGCTCACCTTCCTGGAGAAGCGGCTCTTCCGATGGAAGCCCGTTGAGTCCGGCGCCCGTTGAGCCCGGCACCTGTCGAGTCCCGCCGGCCCGCCGAGCGGGTCCGCGCCGCCCCACCACCACACAAGGACGTGACCCCATGCGCACTCGCACCACGATGATCGCCCTGGCCGGCGTGCTCGCGCTGACCGCTCTCACCGCCTGCGCGAACGACGCCTCGTCGGGCTCCGGTTCGGCCTCCGACGCCGGCGCGGCGACGGGCGCCGGCAAGGACGCCACCAAGGTGAAGATCATGGTGGGTGGCCTCGACAAGGTCATCTACCTGCCGGCGATGCTGTCCCAGCGGCTCGGCTACTTCGCGGCCGAGGGCCTGGACGTGACGCTGATGACCGAGCCCGCGGGCGTGGACGCCACCACCGCGCTGGTCTCCGGCGACGTCCAGGGCGCGGTCGGCTTCTACGACCACACCCTCGACCTGCAGACCAAGCACAAGTCCGTGGAGTCCGTGGTGCAGTTCGCCCAGGCGCCCGGCGAGGTCGAGGTGGTGTCGAAGAAGGCGGCCGGCGACATCACCTCCGCCAGGGACTTCAAGGGCAAGCGGCTCGGGGTGACCGGGCTCGGCTCCTCCACCGACTTCCTCACCAAGTACCTGGCGGTGCACAACGGGCTCCAGGTCAGCGACTTCACCCCGATCGCGGCCGGGGCCGGCCAGACCTTCATCGCCGCCATGCAGCAGGGGTCGATCCAGGCCGGCATGACCACGGACCCGACCGTGGCGCAGATCCTGGACAAGGGCATCGGCAAGGTGCTCTACGACATGCGCACGCCCGAGGGTTCGCGGAAGGCGCTCGGCGGCCTCTACCCGTCGTCCAGCCTGTACATGAACACGGACTGGGTGAACGGCCACAAGGACACCGTCCAGAAGCTGGCCAACGCGTTCGTCAAGACCCTTCGGTGGATGTCGACCCACAGCCCGGCGGAGATCGCGGCGAAGATGCCCGCCGACTACGCGCAGGGCGGCGCGAAGCTGTACGAGGAGTCGATCAGGTCGACGCTGCCGATGTTCACCGCCGACGGTGTGATGCCGGCGGACGGTCCGGCGACCGTGGAGAACGTCCTCAAGGCGTTCAACCCCAACCTGAAGGACGCCACCGTGGACCTGGAGAAGACCTACACCACGCAGTTCGTGAAGAACGTCGAGTAGCGGGGCCTGGGCCGCCAGCCCGCTCCTCGGCCGTCCTTCCGGCAGCGCCGACCGTACGACCGGACCGGTCGCACGGTCGGCGCGTCGGGTGCCGTACCGGCCGCTCTACGCGTCGAACTCGATGACGATCTTGCCCCGGGCGTGGCCGTCCTCGACCGCGCGCAGCGCCTCGCCGGCCTGGGCGAAGGGGAAGGTGCGGGTGACCAGCGGGTCGAGGTCGCCGCCGACGACCAGGCCGGCCAGGTCGTCCAGCACCTGTGCGGTGCGCTTGCGCACCACCGGGCTGCCGCCCAGCTCGGCCACGGTGCCGCGGTCCCCGGCGCTCACCAGCTTGGCCGGGTCGGCGAGCAGCGCGGCCACGTCCCGCAGCGGCTCGCCGCCGACCAGGTCCACGATCCCGTCGACCCCGCCGGGCGCGGCGGCCCTGACCCGGTCCGCGACCCCCGGCCCGGAGGTGACGTGCACCGCGCCCAGCGACTCCAGGAACTCCTTCTTCGCCGCGCTCGCGGTGCCCAGCACCGTCAGGCCGTCGTGCCGGGCGATCTGCACCGCGGCCACGCCGACCCCGCCGCCGGCGCCGTTGATCAGCACGGTGCTCGCAGGGGGGAGGGCGAGCTGGCGGACCGCGTCGTAGGCGGTGGCCGAGGCGACCGGCAGCGACGCCGCGTCCGCCCACGACAGCGCGGCGGGCTTGTGCGCGGTGACCGACGCCAGCAGCAGGGCGTACTCGGCGTAGCCGCCGGCGACGGTGTTGCCGAACACCTCGTCGCCGACCGCGAACCGGGCGGTGTCGCCGTCGCCGCTGTCCGGGCCGACCTCGACCACGACGCCCGCCGCCTCGTTGCCGAACACCGCGGGCAGGTCGGGGACGGGCGCGCCGACCGGCCGGAAGCCGGCCCGCCGCTTCCAGTCGACCGGGTTGACGCCGGCCGCCCTGACCTCGACCAGTACCTGTCCGGGCGCGGGCACGGGCCGCGGCAGGTCGGCGAAGGACTCGGCCTCGGGGCCGCCGAGTTCGGTGAACACATACGCCTTGGGCATGACTGCTACCTCGCGTCAAGGGTGGATGAGGGACGGGGAACCGGTCCGGATACGGCCCCGGGTGCCGCGGCGGGTGCGGCGGAAGTGCTGGGGGGAGCGGCAGGAGTGGCGCCGGCGGACGGGTCGGGTGGGGCGGTGGTGCGGTCCGCGTCCAGGTCCGGCACCCGGACCAGGCGGAAGACGGTGGTGCGGCGGAGCGTGAAACCGATCGACTCGTACAGCTTGACCGCTGAAGTGTTCGCGGCGGCGGCGTGCAGGAACGGCGTGTCGCCGCGCGCGCCGATCCCGGCCGCGACATGGCGGATCAGCCGGGTGGCCAGGCCCTGGCCGCGGTACGCCGGGTCGGTGCACACCGCGCTGATCTCGGTCCAGCCCGGCGGGTGCAGCCGCTCCCCGGCCATCGCCACCAGCGCGCCCTCGCGCCGGATGCCGACGTACGCGCCCATCTCGACGGTGGCGGGCAGGAACGGCCCGGGCCGGGTCCGCTCGACCAGGTCCAGCATCTCCGGGACGTCCGCGGGGCCGAGCGGCACCGCCTCCGGGTCCAGCTCGCCGCGCAGCGTGGTCGCCACGAGCTGCACGCCCGGGATCGCGTCGCCGCCGGTCCACCCCTCGGGCAGCTCGGCGACCCCGGCGACGGTGAAGGTGTTGCCGGGCCCGATCAGCGCGGCCAGGTCGGCCCACGCGCGCGGGTCGGCCGTGTCGGCGACGGCGACGAACGGCGACACGTCACGGCGGTAGCGGCCCGCCCGGCCGACGAACTCCGCCAGGTGCCGGTGCGCTCCGCTCATGGAGGCCCAGGCGGCGTTGTCCAGGACGTGTCCACCGGATGTCTCCGCCGGGTCCTGCGGGAGGGGTGCGTACGGTGGCGGTGGCGTGGTCCGAGGGCTGGTCGACATGTTCGCCGTGACTCTCCGTTCCGGGTGCGGTGCGTTCGGCGCCGGTGGGCGCCTGCGGGTGCTCGTGCGGGTCAACGCCGATCCGGCCCGCGGAAAATCCCGCGGGGCCGGTCGGGATCGGGACAGCCGGTGTCGCGCCGAGGTCAGGAGTTGCTCAGCGGCAGGCCGGGCGGGTTGATCCGCGCGCTGGGCACCGCCTCGTCGCTGAGGTTCCACGCGGCCAGCCACTGGGCGTACTGGCCGTTCTTGATCAGGTAGTCGATGGCGTCGGAGAGCGGCTTGACCAGGCCGTCGCCCTTCTTGGTGGTGGCGCAGATCAGGCCCTGCAGGCTCGCCCCTGCGCCGGAGAAGGTGCCCGCGCTGCGGGTGGCCTGCGGGCTGCCGGCGGTCTTGGCGACGTGGTAGGCGACGCTCGGGTTCGGCGCGAAGTAGGCGTCGATGTGGTGGGAGTCGAGTGCCAGGTAGGTGCTGTTCGCCTCCTGGTAGTACTTGATGGTCAGCTTCTTGCCCTCCGCCTTGAGCCGGCTCTGCCACTCCAGCAGGATCTTCTCCTGGTTGGTGCCGGAGCCGACCGCCACGGTCTTGCCGGCCAGCTCGTGGAAGTCGCCGGTGAAGGTCCACGGGTCGTCCTTGCGGACCTCGAAGCCGAGGTTGTCCTGCCGGTAGGCGGCGAAGTCGTACTTCTGCTTGCGCTGCTCGGTGTCGGTGATGTTGGAGAACCCGACGTCGGTCTTGCCGCTGTCGATGCCGATGAAGAGGTTGTCCCAGGTGGCGTTGGTGAGCACCGGTTCGAGCCCGAAGACCGCCGCGACGAGCCGGCCGAGGTCCGGTTCCGAGCCGGTCAGCGTCTTCTGGTCGGTGCCGGTGTAGCCGATCGGCGGGGACCCGGCGGGGAGGAAGCCCAGACCCACCACGAGCTGCTTGCTGTCCCGTACGGACTTGGGCAGTTCGGCGCGGATCGAGGCCACCTCGGGCACCTTCAGGGTGGTCTCCTTGGCGGCGCCGTTGGACAGCGCGCCGACCACCACCGTGCCCTTGGCGTCCGCCGCGGCAGGGGCGCTGGAGCCCGCGCTGTCGTCGCTGCCGCAGGCGGCCAGGCCCAGCAGGAGTGATGTCGCGGCGGCGGCGCTCAGGACGAGTCGGGAAGCGGTACGGGGCATGACGGCCTTCCTAGGCAGGGGTGACGGGAACAGCGGCGGCAACGGGCGGACCCGGGACCGGAGACGTGGTGGCGGCGCGGGACGGGCCGGCGCGGGCGGCGTCGCGAGCGGTGGCCGGCCCGCGCCGGGCGGCTTCCTCACAGGACGCGGCTGAGGAACTCCCGGGTACGGGCATGGCGCGGGGCCGACAGCACCTGCGCGGGCGGCCCCTGCTCGACGATCCGGCCGCCGTCGAGGAAGACGACGCTGTCGGCGACCTCCCGGGCGAAGCCGATCTCGTGGGTGACGACGATCAGCGTCGTGCCGCTGGTGGCCAGGTCCTTGATCACCGCGAGCACCTCGCCGACCAGTTCGGGGTCGAGCGCCGAGGTCGGCTCGTCGAAGAGGATCACGCCGGGTTCCAGGGCGAGCGCCCGGGCGATGGCGACCCGCTGCTGCTGCCCCCCGGACAGCTGCCGCGGATACGCCTCCGCCCGGTCGCCCAGGCCGACCCGCGCCAGCAGCTCGCGGGCCGCCTCGCGCGCCTGCGCCCGGCTCTTGCGGCCGGTCGCCGCGGGCGCGGCGGCCACGTTCTCCACCGCGGTGAGATGCGGGAAGAGGTTGAAGTTCTGGAAGACGAAGCCGATCCGGCCGCGCTGTGCCAGGATCGCCCGCTCGCCCAGCTCCTTGAAGCGGCCGCGGTACCGGCGCACCCCGATCGGCTCACCGCCGACCTCGACATGCCCGGCGTCCAGCTTCTCCAGGTGGTTGATCGCCCGCAGCAGCGTGGACTTGCCCGAGCCGGACGGCCCGAGGATCACCGTCACCTCGCCGGCCGGCACCGTCAGGTCCACCCCGGCGAGCACCTGCTGCGCGCCGAACCGCTTGTACGCGCCTCGTACGGTGACCGCGACCGGCTGCACCGCCCCGCCTCGCACGGTGCTGTCCCGCACGGCGCTGTCCTGGGCGTTGCCGTTCCGCACCGGGCCCGCCGCCGCGCTCATCGGGCCGATCCCGTCGCGAGCCGGGCCCGGGCCCGGACGTCGAAGAACGCGGCGCGCAGCCGTTGCAGCGGCGTCGGTGGCAGCGTCCGCAGCGCGCCGCGGGAGAAGTACCGCTCCACGTAGAACTGAGCGACGGACACCACGCTGGTCAGCACCACGTACCAGACCGTCGCGACCAGCAGCAGCGGCACGATGTCGCTGGGGTAGGTGCTGCCGAGCGTCTCCACCCGGCCGAAGACGTCGAGCAGCGAGACGTAGAAGACCAGCGAGGTGCTCTTCACCAGGCCGATGAGCTGGTTGACGTACGCCGGGACGATCGCCCGCAGCGCCTGCGGGAAGATGATCCGGGTGAACTGGTAGCGGCGCGGCAGCCCGAGCGCGGCCGCCGCCTCGTGCTGGCCCTGGTCCACCGACAGCAGCCCGCCGCGCACCACCTCGGCGGCGTACGCGGCCTCGTTGAGGCTGATGCCGACCACCGCGACCACCAGGCTGGTGGCCGCCCTGGTCTCGTCGAAGTCCACGAGGTGCGGCCCGAACGGCACCCCGAGGCTCAACGTGGCGTACAGCGCCTGGAAGTTGGCGAGGAACAGCAGCACCACGATCAGGGGTATCGAGCGGAACAGCCACACGTACACCCAGCTCACGACCCGCAGCACCGGGCTGCGCGACATCCGTGCCAGCGCCAGCACGATCCCGGCGAGCAACCCGAACACCGCGCTCCACGCGGTGACCTGGAGGGTGACGCCGAGCCCGTGCAGGATCACCGGCCGCAGGAACCAGTAGCGGAACCTGCCCCACTGGAAGAACTGGTTGGTGGCCAGGCCGTGCGCGATCTGCGCGACCACGACCAGCACGGCCACGGTGAGCACCCATCTCCAGGGGTGGCGCAGCGGCACCACCCGGTGCTCGTCGGCCTGATCCGACGTGGCGTCAACGTCCTTGCCGTGTACGGGTGCGGGTGGGTCGACTGCGGTGCGGGAGGCGGCGCGGGGCAGGTCGGACATGGGGCGACTCCGGCGCGGGGAGGACGCTCGCACGCAGCACGCGCTCACGGACCAGGGCGGCGCGCGCGGCGGGAGCGGGACGGTGGAGGGTGGACGGGCGAGAGCGGGAAGCGGGGGTGGAACGCGGCCCGCGCGTGCGGTCGTACGCGAGCGGCGGGCATGACGTGCGACAGGTGACATGTGACGTGCGTCGGGAGCGGCGGTGTGTGCCGTAGTGCGGTGTGTGCCTCAACGGGCCTGTGGCCCGGGGGAGTTCAGCTACTACAGAGCGCGCTGCTGACGCGCAGCAGGTCGATGTGCCGGGCCAGGACAGGGCGGTGCGGACGGTGGCATCGCCACTGCTCCGAACCGACTGCCTCGGTCATCCCGCCCACCTTCGCCCGCCCGCCGCTGCGGGCCTCGCGTGCTGCTCGCGGCCGGGCGGAAGCGCCCTGACCCCGGCGTCAACGTAGGCAGCGCCGTCACGGGTGTCAACGCCAGGCCCGTCGCTATGCCCCGGTGTGCTCGGGTTTCGCGACGCGGGTTTCATCCCCCGTTCAAAAACCCGCCCGACGACCGGGCGGGCGTCCGCCGGTGCCGGGAGGCCGGCGGCCACGACAACGTGACACTGCCGCCGGCCGGCAGCGCGTGCCAGCGCGCGGCGAAGTCGTCCAGGCGGACCAGGATGCGCTCGACGAGCCGGGACCGGCTGATACCCGGCTCGATCGAGGAGAACCAGTCAGGGAGATCGGCGCGATGGCCCGCCCGCAACTGCCACAACGGCTCGCACAGGGAGGCCAGTGTCTCGGACCGGGCCATGTCGGCGTGCTCGGCCCTGTCCGGCTGCCGCTTCGCTTCCCGGCGTGCCAGCCGCTTCCTGACGGCAGGGTCGGCTGCCCAGAAGATGTTGCTCCGCCCGGCCGCGATCCGGCCGAAGACCGCGCCGGACAGGCCCGCCTCGGCCTCGACCAGGAAGTGCACGGCGTCGTGCGGCAGGTAGTCGTCGTAGCCTGGTCCTTGCCGTGGTGCCAGCTCCGGGCCGCGTTCCCGAACGACGGTCATCTGGTACCGCCGCCCTGGCGCCTTGGTGAACGTCACGTCCATGGTCGGCACGGTACCCACCGTCGCGGGTGGATCGCACGCGGTTATCCCGTGGGTGCCGGTCCAGGGGGCCAAGGCTGGGCGCCTCGCGGTCCCCGAAACGCGTTCGCGGCCGGACGCCGCCTCGGCCCGCCTACAGCCGCAGGCCCTGGGCGAGCATGCGGAAGGGGGCCTCGTAGAGGGCGGGGAGGTCGGGGACACCGTCGCGTTCGACCCAGTAGCGGACGACCGCCGTGGACACCGCCATGATCGCGGCGGCCGCGGCGTGCACGTCGAGGTCGTCGGGGCCGCGGCCGGTGCGGGCCATGATCACCTCGGCCAGGCGGTCCTGGCTGCGCTGCAACTCGTCCCACGAACGGGCCCTGATCGCCGGGTCGTTGAAGCCGAGCCGGGTGCGCAGCAGCAGTTCGTCCAGGTCCGACTTGATGACCGGGCCGAAGGAGTCCGCGAGCGCGGCCAGCAGCGACTCCATGATCGGCTCGCCGGCCGGGCGGGCCAGCAGCGCGTTCGCGAGCACGGAGTCGTAGTCGTCGACGAGGACCACGTCCTCCTTGGTCGGGTAGTAGCGGAAGAACGTGCTCGGGGAGACCTCGGCCGCCTCGGCGATCTGGTCCACGGTGGTGGCCTCGTACCCCTGCTCGGCGAAGAGCCGGTACGCCTCCCGCCTGATCGCCTCCCGGGTGCGCTGCTTCTTGCGCTCCCGCAGGCTCGGTGCCGCCACGGCCGGGGTCTCCTCAGTGCTCATGCCACCGATTCTCCGGGTCCCGCGCTGCCGGAGGCCACCCCGTCCGCCGTGTCGGCCGAGGACCGGTCCTCCCGCACGGGCGCGGCCGGTGAACCGGGCGCCGGCGCGGACGAGGGGAGCAGCAGCAGCCCGAGTACGCCCGCCAGCGCCGCGCACACGCCGCAGGTCAGCATCACCAGGTCCATGCCGTGGACGAAGGCGGCGTGCGCGGAGGCGAGCAGGCCGGGGTCGTGCAGCCGGGCGGCGACCGCGTCGGCGCCGGTGACCGAGTCCCGCGCGGCATGGGCGGACGAGGCGTCCAGCCGGTGGACGGCGAGCCGGCCGAGGTAGCCGGCGCTGAGCACGCTGCCGAGCGCGGCCACCCCGAGCACCCCGCCGACCTGCTGGACGGTCTCCAGCAGGCTGGTGCCCTGACCCGAGCGCTCCGCGGGCAGCGAGCCCATCACCAGGCCGGTCGCGGGCACCATCGCACTGCCGAAGCCGAAGCCGATCAGCGTCAGCCACACGGCGGCGAAGCCGTAACCGTCGCCCGCCGCGGTGGTCGCGCCGAGCAGGGCCCCCGCCGCGAGCAGCAGCAGCCCGGCCGGGATCACCAGGCGCGGCCCGAACCTCTTCGCGATCGGCTCGCTGAGGGTCGCGGCGACCATCAGCCCGGCGATCAGCGGCAGGATGCGCAGGCCGGTGCCGAACGCGTCGTGCCCGAGCACGGATTGGAGGTACTGCGGCACCACGAACAGGATGCCCATCACCGCGAAGTTCACGAACACCGCGAGCAGGGTGCCCCAGCGGAACGCCCGGTCGGCGAAGAGGCCGAGGTCGACCAGGGGGTGCGCGGTGCGCCGCTGCCGTATCAGGAAGGCGGCCAGCACCGCGGCGCCGCCGACGATCCCGGCGAGCACCTTCGGGCTGCCCCAGCCGTCGTCCGGCACCAGGATCGTGCCGTAGACCAGGGCGGTGATGCCGGCCACGCTCAGCACGGTGCCGGTGACGTCGAAGGGGCCGGGCGCCGCCGGGGCGCGGTCGTGGTCGCCGGGCAGCAGCCAGACCGCGGCGAGCAGCGCGATCACGGCGACCGGCACGTTGAAGACGAACACCGAGCCCCACCAGAAGTGGTTGAGCAACCAGCCGCCGACCAGCGGGCCGACCGGCATGCCGAGCGCGGTGGCCGCGGTCCAGGTGGCGATCGCCTTGGGCAACTCCCGCCGGGAGAAGATCCGCGGCAGGATCGCCATCGACAGCGGCATGATCATCGCGGCGCCGGCGCCGAGCACGGTACGCACCGCGATCAGCTCGTCCGGCGACCCGGCCCTGGTGCCGGCGAGCGAGGCGAGGCCGAAGAGCGTGATGCCGCCGACCAGCAGGCGCTTGTGCCCGTACCGGTCGCCGAGCAGCCCGACCGGCAGCATCACCACCGAGAGCGCCAGCAGGTAGCCGCCGCCGATCCACTGCAACTGGGCGCTGCTGGCGCCCAGTTCACCGGAGAGCGTGGGCAGCGCGACGTTGATGACGGTGCCGTCGAGTCCGATGATCAGCACGCTCAGCGTCAGTGCGGCGAGGGCCAGCCAGCGGCGTGGCGAGTCCGCGAGCGGATGCGGCGGCGGGGACGGGGGCTTGGACAGGGGTGTCGAAACGCGCTGGGCGCGCCGAGCGGGGTCGGCTGACGGGGAGGGCGGTGCGGTGTCCGCGGGCATCGGCATGGGCAGCCTCCTGGGAGTGGACCGTATAAAGACAGTACACTCTCAAAAAGCTGTTTCACGTCAAATGAAAGTTGACTTTCACTATGTCGAGGGTGGTGGCGGCGCGCCGCTCAGCTCGCCTTCCGTCCGGACGAGGCCGTCTTGCGTGCCGCGGTCTTCTTCGCGGCGCCGGACTTGGTTCCGCCCCGGGTCCCGCCGGCCTTGGCGGTGCTCGACTTGGCCGAGCCCGCCTTGGCCGCGGTCTTCTTCGCACCGGCCCGCTTGCCCGTCGCGGTCTTCTTCGCGCCGCCGGCGCGCCCACCGGACCGCCCGCCCGACGGTTGCGCCTGCTCCACGGACGCCCGCAGCGCCGCCATCAGGTCCACGACGTTCCCGCCGCCGGCCTCCTCGCTCACCGTCGGCGGCTCCGCGCCCTCCAGCTTCGCGGTCACCAGCGCCTCCACCGCCTGCGCGTACTCGTCGTGGTACGCGGTGAGGTCGGCCTCGCCCAGCGCCTCGATGAGGGTGTCGGCGAGCTTCAGCTCGGAGTCGCTGATCTTGACGCTGCCCTTCGGCGCCGCCTCGGCGGGGTTGTTCAACTCGTCGGGCCAGCGCAGCGTCTGGAGCAGCAGCACGTCGTCGCGCGGCCGGATCAGCGCCAGGTGCTCGGAGTTGCGCATCGCGAACTTGCCGACCGCGGCCTTCCCCGACCGCTCCAGCGCCTCGCGCATCAGGACGTACGGCTTGTTCGCGCCCGCCGAGGCCGGGGCGAGGAAGTACGGGGTGTCGAGCTGCATCGAGTCCACCGACGTCATGTCCACGAAGCCGCTGACCTCGATGGTCTTCGCGGTGGGCAGCGGCAGTGCCTGGAGGTCGGAGTCGGTGACCTGGACGAGCTGGTCGTCCGGGGTCTCGTAGGCGCGGCCGATGTCCGAGGCGGTCAGTACCTCCTCGTCCAGCTCGCAGGTCTTCTGGTAGCGGACCCGGCCCTGGTCGGCCAGGTGGATCTGCCGGAAGCTGATCTTGTGGCTGGAGACGGCGGAGCCGAGCTTCACCGGTATCGAAACCAGGCCGAAGGCGAGGTTCCCCGACCAGACGCTGCGCATAGCGTGTCCTTTTTGTCAGGCTATGGGACCTTTATGATATGCCGATCACCGAGGTCGAGGGCCGCCGAGTCAAGCTCAGCCACCTCGACCGCGTGCTCTGGCCGGAGGCCGGCACCACCAAGGCGGAGCTGCTGGAGTACTACGCCACCGTCGCCGGCGTCCTGCTGCCGCACACCAGCGGCCGGCTGGCCAGCTTCGTCCGCACCCCCGACGGCGTGGACGGCCAGCGCTTCTTCCAGAAACGCCCGCCCGCCGGTACGCCCGAGTGGGTGAAGACCACCGAGCGGGTGCGCAGCAGCGGCGAGCTGATGGACCAGGTCGAGGTGAACGACCTCGCCACCCTCGTCTGGGCCGGCAACCTCGCCTGCGTGGAGATCCACACCCCGCAGTGGCGCGCCGCCGACCCCGACACCGCCGACCGGCTGGTGCTCGACCTGGACCCGGGCCCGGACCGTACGGTCGTCGACTGCTGCCGGGTCGCGCTCGACCTGCGCGAGCGGCTCGGCGCCGACGGGATCGCGGCCTGGGCGAAGACCAGCGGCTCCAAGGGGCTGCACCTGCTGGCCGCGCTGCGCGGCGCCACCCCCGACCAGGCGCGCGCGTACGCCAGGACGATCGCCCGCGAGCTGGAGGCCGCGCACCCGGACCGCGTGGTGTCGCGGATGGCCAAGGCGGACCGCGTCGGCCGGGTCTTCATCGACTGGTCGCAGAACTCGGCGAGCAAGACCACCGCCGTCCCCTACACGGTGCGCGCCCGCGCCCGGCCCACCGTCTCCGCGCCGCTGACCTGGGAGGAGGTCGCCGCCGCCGAGGAACCGGGCCAACTCGACTTCACCATCGGCGAGATGCCCGCCCGGCTGGCCGAGGTCGGCGATCCGCTCGCCGCGCTGCTCGAACCGGGCGGCGCGAGCGCGTTGCCGGGGTGAGCGTACGGGCGTGGCGGACGGGCCGCCGTCACGCTGCCGCGCGGGCCGCCCGTCGTAGCGCCTACTGCTGCCGTGCTGGCTGCCCGCCGTGCCGCCTACTGCTGCTGCGCGCCCGCCAGATGCTCCGCGAGCTCCTTCTCGTCCTCGTCGCTGAGCGAGGTCTTCAGCAGGGTGCCGCCGTAGGGGCGCATGGCGTCGGCGAACTTGTCCTCGGTGATCTTCGCGGCCATCACCACCACCGCCGACGTGCCCGGCTTGAGCATCTCCTGCACCTGGTCGCGGAACTGGTCGTCGATCCCGGACTTGCCCAGCTTGCCGAGCAGTCCGCCCATCGCCGCGCCGGCCAGCAGGCCGAGCCCGGGCACCAGGAAGAGGATGCCGAAGACCATTCCCCACAGCGCGCCCGACGCCGCGAGACCCCGACGATCTTGCTGGGGGTGTCGACGTGGGTCTTGCCCTCCGCGTCGACCGAGACGACGGCGAGCCCGTTGAGGTTCACCACGTAGTCCTGCTGGAGCTTCTGCACCCGCTCGTAGGCGTTCTCGGCGGTGCTGTGGTCGTCGTAAGCGATCACGATGAGTTCGGACATCGGGGCCTCCTCGGTGGCGTGGGCGACGTGAGGAACCCTATGTCCGAAATGTCGGCACGGCCACGCGGTGCCGGACGGCGGGGCCTAGCCGCGCGGCTCCCCGTGCCAGCGCCACTTCTCCAGTCGTGGCCGGCCCGGCAGTTCGGCCCGGCCGGTCGACCACAGCAGGGCCGGCCACGGGGCGGCGTCCGTCGGGGCGTCGGGGAAGAGCCGGTGCAGCACCCGCCGGCAGAGGTGGTCCGGCGGCTGCCACGGCAGCCCGGACCCGGAGGTGACGTCATGGGTGTGCACCAGGGTCTCCACCACGCCCATCGCCCCGAACCCCTCGGGGTCGGAGACGCCGAAGACGTGGTGGGCGCGGAGCCGCGGCGAGCTGGTGCGCACCATCGCCACCAGCAGGGCGCCGCACGCCTCCAGCGCCTGGAGCAGCCCGTCCCGGCCCTCCTCGCGCGCCACGAAGATGGTGCTCGACGGCCCGTCCGGCCGCATCTGCCGCCAGGAGACGGGCACATGCGTGGTCACCGGCGGCACCGCCGGGCCGATCTGGAGCGCGTATGCGAACAGGTCGTCGGCCAGGTGCTCGGTGGTCTCCCAGCACGACCAGGTCAAGTCGCCGGCCGGACAGTCCCAGCCGTCCTCCGGCACGGACGAGAGCGCGCGCACCGACAGCTTCACGGCCAGTGCCACGTCGTCGGGGCCGACCGGCCCGGGGGAGTGGGGAGTCGGTGTGCCTGTCGTCGGTACCGCGGGTGAGGGGTCCACGTCCGGCACCGTATGCGGAGGACGGCACGGTGCCAAACCGTTTGCGCGGCAAGGTGGTCGGTCCGCGGTGCGACGCGCCCGGGGCGACCGTCGGCCAACCGGCGGGCCGGCCGGCGGTCTTCCGGCTTCGCGGCGGCACCGCGCTCTCGCCGCCGGGCCTGCCGCCGTCCGTGCCTCATTCGCCGAGCAGCAGCGCGGCGACCGCCTCCGGGGCTTCGTGCATCGCGTCGTGTCCGGTGGGGAGTTCATGGACCCGCCACTCGGGATCGGCTCGGAGCCGGGCGCGGAGTCCGGCGAACGGCGTCCGGTCCTCCCACCCCGAGCAGTAGACGAACTCCCGGCGGGGGACCCGGGCGAGCGCGCCCGTGAGCCGGATCGTCTGAAGGAACGAGGCGAGGGGATGGGGACGGCGGCGGGGGTCGCCGCCGTCCGGCGGTCGGACGGAGTAGCCGGTGGCCGCGGCACCGGCCGCGAACACCTCCCGGAAGTGGTCGTTCGTCGACGACCAGCACGACTCGCCGTCGCGCGGTACGTAGGCGTCGAGGTGCACCAGTCGCTCGATCCGGCCGCCGGCGCGGTCGGCGGCGGCGGCGATCACCATCCCGGCGTAGCTGTGACCGACCAGCGTCACGCCGGTGAGGTGGTGGCGATCGAGGTGCCGCAGGACGTCGCCGGCGTGCGTGTCGAGACCGGCGGTCGCGACCGCCGCGTCGTCGTCGTCCGGCCGCAGGCCGGTCAGGGTCAGCGCGTGAACGCTGTGACCGGCACGCTCCAGCAACGGCACCACCGCCTCGAACGACCAGGAACCCTTCCAAGCACCGGGTACGAGGACGAATGTCGCCATGTGAGTCTCCTTCTCTCCCAACTCGCGACATCGAGGCACGCTGCCTCGATGGCATGCGGCGCGGCCAGGCGCGCTGCGCGCCTGAGGACCACTCCGCATGCAGGAAGTGTCACGGGATCAGGAGATGGCTTGCCACCGCTAGGATGCCAACCGATGCCCGCTCGCCGCCAACCTCGCCCGATCGCCGGTGTGACGTCACATGTGTGGCCTTCCGGCGGGCGGCACCTGTGGCCCTCCGGCGGAACGAGCGCGTGGCAGTCACACGCACGAGGACACCTGGTGTACGCGGCCGGCGGGGTCCTGGCGGTGCGCACCGAGCGCGGCACGTCGATCGTTCCCGCCAACCGGGTCGCCTGGACCCCCGCCGGGTTCACGCACGACCACCGGGCGCACGGCCACACCGACATGCGGATCGTCTTCCTCACCCCGTCGCTCGCCCGGCTCGTCCCGGACCATCCCGCCGTGTTCCTGGCTTCCGGCCTCGCCCGCGAGGTCCTGCTCGCCCTGACCGGCCCCCGCAACTACGACGACGACGCGACCGGCTACAGCCGCTCCGCGCGCTCGCGCCTGCTCCGCGTCCTCGTCGAGGAACTCCGCGAAGCCCCCGAACAGCCGCTGCACCTGCCCGAACCGCGGGACGACCGGCTGCGAGCCATCGCCCGGATACTGCACGAGACGCCCGCGGACAACGCCACGCTGGCCGAACTAGGGAAGGCGATCGGCGCCAGCACCCGCACCCTCAGCCGGCTCTTCCGCAACGAACTCGGCATGACCTTCTACGAGTGGCGCACCCAACTGCGCGTCCACCACGCGCTCGTGCTCCTCGCCGAGGGCCAGGACACCACCCGGACCGCCTACGCCTGCGGATGGGCCAACCCCAGCAGCTTCATCGAGGCCTTCACCCACATCATCGGCACCACCCCGGGCCGCTACCGGACCGGGCGCCAGAGCACCGACCCCACACCTCGACCCCCGACGGCGGTCACGTCCTCGGAGTGACCCGCGCGCCCACCCGGGCATCTCCCCCTTCGTGCGAGTGCCGCCTAACTCCCGGCCGCCGCCGCGACGCAGAACTCGTTGCCCTCCGGGTCGGCCATCACCACGTGATGGCCCGCGAACTCCCGGAGGACGGTCCCGCCCGCGCGGACCAGGCGCGCGGACTCCGCCGTGATCCGCGCCCATCGCTCGTCGGGACCGCCGTGCCCGGGCACGCGGATGTCGAGGTGCAGCCGGTTCTTCGCCGTCTTGGGCTCGGGGACCTTGAGGATGCTCAGGCGGGGCCCGGCGCCGTCGGGATCGCAGAGCCACGCGGCGTCGTCCACGGAGTCGTCCGCCGGCAGGTCGAACTGCGCGAACCACTCCGCGCGCGTCCTGAACGGAGCCGGCGGCGGCTCGTCGACGTATCCGAGGGCCGTCTTCCAGAAGGCGGCGAGGAGTTGCGCGTCGGCGCAGTCGAGGGTCAGGTCGATGTCGGCAGCCATGCTGGGACCGTACCGCGGGGCTCTGACAAGCGCCTTCCGGCCAGGATCGCGAGCTCGGGGTGCCGATTCAGGTGCGAACTCGGCACGGACCGGTACGGACCCGGTACGGACCTGGTTGCGGATGGGGGAAGGCGACGAGGAGGCGGTGACTCCCGGCCGCGACAATCCGCTGACGTTGCACGCGGCGCCGCTGAGGTGAGGTGAGGTCGGGCGGGGCGGGCGGACTACGACGCGGTGGCGTCCGCGCCGGTGAGCGGGGAGGGTTCGGCGGCCAGCCGGGCGAGTTCGTCGTCGGTGAGCAGGCGTGAGCGCAGCAGGAAGCGCACGCCCTCCGGGGCCTCCAGCGAGAAGCCGCTGCCACGGCCCTTGACCACGTCGACCGTGAGGTGGGTGTGGCGCCAGTAGGCGAACTGGCTCGCGCTCATCCAGAACGGCGTGTCGCCCGCCACCCTGCCGAGCAGCACGTCCGCGCCGCCCACCCGGAACTCGCCGCGCAGGTAGCACATCGGGGAGCTTCCGTCGCAGCAGCCGCCGGACTGGTGGAACATCAGCGGGCCGTGCCGATCGGCGAGCCGGCCGAGCAGTTCCTCGGCGGCGGGGGTCAACTCGACCCGGCGAACCGGCTCGGCCGGGTCCGCGGGGGAGGCCGGGGGAGTCATCGCGGCCCTCCGTTCCAGGCGGGGCGGCCGGCCGGCGGACGCGCGGTCCCTGGTCCGCACCCCGATCGCCGCTCCCACGGCGGTCCGTCCCGTTCCCTCGATGCTACTGCCGAACTCCCCGGCCGAACCCGCTCGTCGGGGCCCGCGTTGCGCGGCGCGGGCCGGTCGTGGCCGGTGGCGGCCGGCGGTGGCCGGTGTCGGCAAGGGAGTTCGGCCGCGCAGGGCCCCGGGTCCGTACGTCAGTGGTCGCCGCGGCCCGAGGATGACGTGCGGGCAGGGACGGGGCCCACCGGGGCACCGGGTGCGCCTCGCTCAGGCGGCCCGCCCCATCACCACGCGGCGTCACCGGTACGGGGCGGGGGAGTCGGCCGGGTGCACGCGGCGCCCGCGAGGGCCAGGGCGGCCAGGTCCTCCAGGACCGCGGCGGGCCAGTCGTCGTGTCCGCGCAGGGACCACCGGCGGCGCCAGCGGGCGCCCGCGAAGGCGGCGGCGACCGCCGCGGCCCCGCCGACCGCACCGGCGGTGGCGAGCAGGACCGGCCCGGGTGAGGAGGGCGCGGGCCTCTCCGCCGAACCCGCCGAACCCGTCGAACCCGCCGTCGAGTCCGTCGAGTCCGTCGAACCCGCTGCCCCCGACCCCGACCCCGGCTCCGAACCCGCCGTCGAGTCCGCCGACCCCGACCCCGAGTTCGCCGAACCCGCCGGCCGCACTGAACCCTTCCCGTCGTCCGCCGCGCGCCGCCGGCCGGGTGGCGGCGCGAGCACCCGCACGGCGTCCGCGGCGAGCACCGCGGCCGCCAGGCCGCCGAGCACGACGCGGGGCACCAGCCCGGCGGCGGTCAGCCGGCTCGGGGTCGCCGGCAGCTTGTCGGCGATCAGCTCACCGACGGCAGCGGTCACCGTGCCGATCACGGCCGGCCGCCCGGCCAGCAGGTCCAGCGGTTCCGGGGCGGTCTCGGCCCGCCCGCTCACCGCGACGGCCGCCGTCCCGATCTGGCTGCGCGCCCCGGACGCGGCCCCGACCAGCCCGGCGCGCACGAGGCCGGCCCGTACGCCGGCGGGCGCTCTCACGCGCGCCGCTCCCCGGCCGTCACGACACCGTACGTCGCGAGGCCGTACAACAGGTGCGGTATCGCGTCGGAGACCCAGTCCGCGCCCGACCACGTGCGCGGGTCGCTCACCTTCAACTCGGCCATGGACAGGTCGGTGACCGCCATGGCGAGCGCCCCGGTGAGGACGCCGCCCGCCCAGAGCGGCAGCCGCACCCCCGCCTTCCGCAGTACGGCGACGGCCGTGCCCACCCCCACGCCGGTGGCGATCCCGGACAGCGCCGCCAACGCGCTCACCCGGTTGTCGCGGGTCTGGCCGGTGCCGTCGATGGTGACCCCGGCCCGGTCCGCCAGCGCCTCCACGGTCGCCTCCGGAACGGTGCTCGCGGGTCTGCCGCGCAGGGCCATGTCGCCGTACGTGACGGCGTTGAGCACGGTCGTCCCGGCGGCTCCGGCGAGGCCGCCGCGCAGTAGCGTTCGCATCATGGTCCCCGGGTGACCCGCACCCGCGGGCGTGAAACACCGTGACGCGTGGTTCCGTCCGGTCGCGTCCCGTTCGAGCGCGGCCCCACCCGTCACCGAACGGAACGCAGCCCGGATCGCGCCGTAGCCGATGCGGTCATGCGACGCTGCGTAGCGGAGTCGCCCTTTCGGGTGATGGTCACGCCCTACGTACCCCTGTGCCGGCAGGGGCGAGACGGTCCCGCTGTGACGGGTGGTCGCCGCTCCGGGCCGGGCTCACCCCAGGAACGGCTTGATCAGGCCGAGCAGCGCCTCCGGGCGGTGCAGCGGGATGATGTGGCCGCAGTCCTCAAGGACGTGGCCCACGAGATCGTCGGTGATCGGCCGCAACTGCCGTTCGAGCGCGGCCCCGACAGGGTGCGCGCCGATCGCCATCGTGGGCACCGTCAGCCTGCCGGTGGCGGCGGCCCGCTGGATCTGCCGGGCGCCGGCGGGCATCGCGCGGTAGTACGAGAAGGCGCGGCGCAGCGCGTCGGTGCCGGTGTAGGCGCTGACGAAGGCGTCGCGGAGGTCGGGGCGGAGCCCCTCCCCGAGCGTGCCGGCGTCGAGGAACCAGTCGATGTAGCGGGCTTCGTGGCCGGTGAGCACGTCTTCCGCGAGGCCGGGCACGGCGTGGAAGCCGAACCACCACGGTGCCCCGCCGGCCAGGAAGTCCTCGGCACCCGGCAGCGTCCCCAGCAGCGACTCCATGACCACCAGCCGGCTGACGAGGTCGGGGCGGCGCATGGCCAGCAGGAAGGCGGGCGGGGTGCCCGCGTCGATGCCGACCACGGCCGCGGAGGTCTCGCCGAGGGCGGCGAGGAGGGCTTCGGCGTCGGCGGCGAGGGTGCCGGCGTCGTAACCGCCGGTCGCGGGCCCGCTCGCGCCCAGCCCGCGCAGGTCGGGGGCGATCACCCGGTGGTCGTGGGCGAGTTCGCCGATGACCTCGGTCCACAGCTGCCAGGTGTGCGGGAACCCGTGCAGGAGGAGGACGGCGGGGCCCTGCCCCGCGGTCGCCACATGGAGTTCGACGCCGCCCGCCTCGACGCGGCGCAGCACCACCTCGGGCGGGCGGCTGCGGGCGGTGGTGCGGGGGACGGGGGACATGGGCGACCTCCCAGGCGGTTACCAATGGTGACAACACCACCGTAGGTAACTACGCTGGACCGGCCAAGACCGCACTCGTGCCACAGGTGGTGAGCTCCAGGTGACCGCCCCTTCCGTCCCCTCCTCCCCGTCCGGTCCGCCCCAGGGCCGCGGCGACCTCTTCGACCCGCTGTGCCCGACCCGGCGCCTGCTCGACCGGATCGGGACCAAGTGGACGTCGATGGCCGTCAAGGTGCTGGCGGAGGCGTCCCCGGACGAGGTGCGCTTCGCGGAACTCCAGCGCCGTATGGCGGGCGTCTCGCAGAAGATGCTGTCGGTCACGCTGCGCGGGCTGACCCGCGACGGTCTCGTCAGCCGTCGTGTCGAACCCACGGTGCCGCCCCGCGTCCACTACCGCCTCACGGAGTTGGGAATCTCCCTGGAGGGCCCGCTGTCCGCGGTCAGGGACTGGGCCGAGCAGCACATGGCCGAGATCGACCGCGCCCACGCACGGGCCGACGCCCAACCGTCCGACGCCCACCCGTCCGACGGCTGAGGGGGAGCGGCCCACGTTCAAGCCGCTGCACGGGCGTTCGATCCCGCGCGGCGAGGCCGGTTCGGAAACCCGCCGGGCCCCGCGCGCCGGCCGCCGGACCGGCCGCGCCCACCCGTCGGCCCCTCGCCCCCCGACCTCCCCCTGATCGCCCCCGGGTGACGCCCCGTCACCAGCCCCCCGCGTCCCCCGCACCCGCGACAGCCCCCCGCTTACACGCAGTTGACCGTGTTTGTCCGCCCCGGCCGCAGAACTTTCCTTGACACTCCTGCGCGGTCGGAGCAACATCGTCTTTCACTTCCTGACAACGTTGTCGGGTTCGGTCCCGTCGCCCCGCCCGCCGGGGGAGAGGCCGTTCCCCTGCCGATCACCCGTACTCCACGAAGGGCAGGATTGGTGCCAGACTCAACCCCGCACCGGACGGTCGGAACCCGCCGCAGGCGCAGAGCCGTCTGCGCGCTGGCCGCGGCGACCGCACTCCTCGGGCTCGGCCTCGGCGCCGGGACCGCCGACGCGGCGCCCTCGCACGGCGCGCCCGCCGACCCGGCCTCGGCCGTCAACCCGCTGATCGGAACGTCGAACGCGGGCAACACCTACCCCGGCTCCGTGGTGCCGTTCGGCATGCTCGCGTGGAGCCCGCAGAACTCGACGGGCAACCAGTTCTCCACGCCGGCGCCCGGCGGCTACCGCTACGACGCCACGAAGATCCGCGGCTTCAGCCTGACCCACCTCAACGGCGTGGGCTGCTCCGGCGCGAACGGCGACATCCCGATCATGCCGTACGTCGGCGACGTCGACTCCTCGCCGAGCGCGGACACCAAGGACGCCACCTACGCGAGCACCTTCAGCCACGCGAACGAGACCGCGTCGCCCGGCTACTACAAGGTCGGCCTGGACAGCGGCGCGAGCGCCGAGCTGACCAGCACCGCCCGTACCGGCACGGGGGAGTTCGGCTTCCCGGCGGACAAGCCCGCGAGCATGCTGCTGCGCACCTCCAACTCCGAGAGCGGCAGCAGCGCGGCCGACGTCCACGTGGACGCCGCGACGCGGACCGTCACCGGCTCGGTGAGCGCGGGCAACTTCTGCGGCCCGCAGAGCGCGAACAACCGGCACGACCTCTACACCCTGTACTTCACCGCGCACTTCGACCAGCCGTTCGCGAAGGTCGGCACCTGGACCGACGACACGCTGAAGCCCGGCTCCACCTCGGCCTCCGGCGGCACCGGCTACAACTCCAGCGGCAACGCGACCGCGGGCAAGGGCTCCGGCGCCTACGTCACCTTCGCCCAGGGCACCAAGAACGTGCAGGCCAAGGTCGCGATCTCGTACGTCAGCGCCGCGAACGCCGAGGCGAACCTGCGCGCGGAGAACCCGCCGGGCAAGTCCTTCGCCGCGGTCCACGCCCAGGCGGTCGCCGCGTGGAACACCGCGCTGCGCAAGGTCCAGGTCTCCGGCGGCAGTTCCGACCAGACCAGCACCTTCTACACCGCGCTCTACCACTCGATGCTGGAGCCGACGCTCACCAACGACGCCAACGGGCAGTACCTCGGCGGCGACCGCAAGGTCCACCGGCTCTCCCGCGGCCAGCACGCGCAGTACGGCACCTTCTCCGGCTGGGACCAGTACCGCGCCCAGGTGCAGCTGCTGACGCTGCTCCAGCCCAAGGTCGGCAGCGACTACGCCCAGTCGCTGTTCAACTACGCGAACCAGCGCGGCGGTGAATGGGACCGCTGGCTGCTGGAGAACGGCAAGACCAGCGTCATGTCCGGCGACCCCTCCGACGCGGCGCTCGCCGGGATCTACGCCTTCGGCGGCACCGACTTCGACGCCAAGGGCGCCCTCGCCTCGCTCGTCAAGGCCGCCACCGTGCCGACCGCCAACGACTCCGACAGCTCCGGCTGCAACGTCGAGTGCGTCGGCCAACGCCCCGCGCTCGACCAGTACAAGGCGCTCGGCTACGTGCCCGCCGACAACTGCCACTGCTGGGGCGGCGCCGCCGAGACGTTGGAGGACGCCGCGGCCGACTTCGGCATCTCGCAGCTGGCCGGCCAGCTCGGTGACCGCTCCGACGCGCAGAAGTTCGCGCAGCGCAGCGGCAGTTGGAGCAACGTCTTCGACCCGAACGCCACCACGCAGGGCGGTTGGATGCGCAACCGCAACTCCGACGGCTCCTGGGCCGGCACCAACTTCAGCCCCGCCACCGGCGACGGCTTCGTGGAGGGCACCAGCTCGCAGTACAGCTGGATGGTCTACTCCGACATCGCCGGCCTCGCCCAGGCGATGGGCGGGAACAAGGCGGCCATCGAACGCCTCGACGCCTTCTTCCACGACGCCGACGGCAGCTTCGACTTCACCGCCGACGACCCGACGAAGAACGACCCGACCAACGAGCCCGACATCAACGCGGCCTACCTGTACGACTACTTCGGCGCGCCCTACAAGACGCAGGAGACCACCCGCGCCGAGACCGACACGCTGTGGACGAACACCCCCGGCGGCATCCCCGGCAACGACGACGCGGGCACCATGTCGTCCTGGTACGTCTTCTCCGCGCTCGGCCTGTACCCGCAGGTGCCCAGCCGCGCCGACCTGGTGCTCACCGCGCCGGTCTTCCCGCACGCGGTGATCCACACCGGCCTGGGCCGGACCATCACGGTCAACGCGCCGCAGACCTCGGCGAAGAACGTCTACATCCAGAGCCTGCGCACCAACGGCAGGAGCTCCGACCAGCCCTGGGTCCCCGCCTCCTTCGTCACCCACGGCGGCACCCTGGACTACACCCTGGGCAGCACCCCGAACACCAAGTGGGGCAGTGCCGCCAAGGACGCGCCGCCGTCCTACCGCGACGGTGAGGCGCCGTTCTTCGCCAGCACCGCGCCCGGCGCGGTCAAGGCCGAGCCCGGCACGTCGGCGGACAGCACGCTGAGCGTCTCGACGATCCGCGACAGCCGCCAGGACGTGCGCTGGTCGGCGGCCGCGCCCGACGGGATCACGCTGAGCCCGGCCGGCGGCCGGATCAGCCTGCCCGCCAACGGCACCGCCACCGCGAAGCTGTCGGTCTCGGTCGCGGCGGGCACCAAGTCGGGCGTCTACGCCGTCCCGATCACCCTGACCTCCTCGGCCGCCGGCTCCGGCAGCACCCCCGCCCCCAAGGCGTGGCTGTCGGTGACGGTCGGGGTCAAGGGCAGCATCAGCTGGTACGTCAACAACCGCGGCATATCGGCCGACGACGACAACCCGGCCGCCAACTTCGACGGCGGCGGCTGGAGTTACTCGGCGAAGGCGCTGGCCGCGGCCGGCGTCACCCCGGGCAGCACCGTCTCGGCGGGCGGCTTCGACTTCACCTGGCCGCAGGTGACGCCGGGCGCCCCCGACAACATCCAGGTCGGCGGCGGTGACCAGGTGCTCGACGTCTCCAAGACCGCGGCGGGCGCCACCCGGCTCAGCCTGCTGGGCAGCGCCGACGACGGCCCCACCAGCGGCACGGCCACCCTCACCTACACCGACGGCACCACCCAGCAGGCCGACATCGGCTTCAGCGACTGGACCCTCGGCGGCGGCGGTGACCAGCCCTCCTTCGGCAACGTCACGGCGGTGCACACCACGTACCGCGACGTCATGGGCAGCAGCACCGACCCGGTGGGCACCGATGTCTTCGCGACCGCGGCCATCACCCTCCAGGCGGGCAAGCAGCTCGCCTCGGTGACGCTGCCGGCCACCACCACGGGAGGCGACATGCACGTCTTCGCGGTGGCGACGGCGTGACCGACGGCGCGGGCGGCCGTCCCCGGACCGAGCACGCGGGTCCGGGGGCGGCCCCCGGTGGCGGCCGCCGTACCCCGTGCCGGCGGCGCCGCGCCCGCCGCAGTGCCCGGCCGCC
>NZ_JBFBIV010000045.1:0-70387 GCF_040702025.1 Streptomyces sp. NPDC088194
GCGGGTGCGACCGGTCGACCATCCGGTGGCGGCCGCGGAGGAAGCGGACGCGGCGGACGCCGCGCGCCGTTACGCGCACTACATCATCCGCGGCCGCCTTCCTAGTCGGTGGCGATCGCGTTCAGTACGTTCATCCGCGCGGCCCGGAAGGCCGGCAGGAGCGCGGCCAGCAGGCCGACGACCGCGGAGGCGACGAAGACGATCACGATCGTGCTCCACGGGATGCGCAGGATCTGCAACCCCTGGGAGGCGAGCACCTGCTGGGCGGCCGAACCCCAGCCCAGGCCGAGCGCGAGGCCGACCAGCGCGCCGAAGAGCGAGATGACCACCGACTCCAGCCGGATCATCCGCCGCAGCTGGCGCCGGGAGGTGCCGATCGCCCGCATCAGGCCGATCTCCCGGGTCCGCTCCACCACCGACAGCGCCAGGGTGTTGACCACGCCGAGCACCGCCACGATGATCGCCAGCGCCAGCAGCGCGTAGATCATGTAGAGCAGCTGGTTGACCTGGTCCTTGATCAGGTGCTTGTAGTCGGCCTGGTCGCGCACGTCGATCTGCGGGTAGTCGTGCGTCGCGGCCTTCAGGGAGGCGTACGCCTCCTTCTCCTTGCCGTCGGCAGCCTTGGCGAACATCAGGAAGTCACCGGGCATCTTGTCCGCCGGCAGGTAGGTCCGCGCGGTGTCGATGCTGGTGAACAGGGTGCCGTTCTCCAGGGCGGTGCCGCCCTTGGTGACCGCGGCGATCTTCAGGTGCGCGGTGCGCCCGCCGACCAGCGCCACGGTCATGGTGTCCCCGACCTTGACGTGGTTGTCCTTGGCGAACTGCTCCGGCACGGACATCGCGTCCTTGCCGTAGGCGTCGGAGAGCTTGCCCTGCGTGGTCGCCAGCTGCACGTCCTGGGTGTAGGTGCTGTCGGCGGCGCTGAGCTGGCCCTTGATCTTCTTGCCGGACGGCGTGGTCAGGGTGCCGTTGACGATCGTGTAGTTGGTGATGTGGTCCAGGTCCGACGCCGACCTGATCGCCTTGGCTGCGGCCGGGGTGATCGGCTGCGAGCCGTTGCTGCCGACCTCGATGATGAAGTCCGCGCCGACGGACTTGTCGAGCTGGTCGTTGGCGGAGGCCACCATGGACGAGCCGACCACCGACATGCCGGCCACCAGCGCCAGGCCGATCATCAGCGCGGAGGCGGTGGCGCCGGTGCGGCGCGGGTTGCGCAGCGCGTTGCGCTCGGCGAGCCGGCCGATCGGGCCGAAGAACCGCAGCACCACGGCGCTGACCGCGCGGACCACCACGCCGGCGAGCAGCGGGCCGACGATGACGAAGCCGACCAGCGACAGCAGCACGCCGATACCGAGCGTCCCGCCGCCCGAGGACGCCTTGTCCGACTGGGATGCCGCGACCAGGGCGAGCACGCCCGCGGCGCAGACCAGCACGCCGATCGCGGCCCTGATCCGGCCGGCCCTGGCGTCGGCCGGGGTGCCGGCGTCGCGCAGCGCGGCCATCGGGGAGATCTTCCCGGCCCGGCGGGCGGGGATGTACGCGGAGACCACGGTGACGACGACGCCGATGACGAGGCCGACGATCGGGGTGGTGGCCTTGATGGTCAGCTCGGAACTGTCCAGCTTCAGACCGGCCTTGCCCATCAGCTTCATCAGCCCGACGGCCAGGCCGATGCCGCCGCCGATACCGACCACGGAGCCGCTGACGCCGAGCATCACCGCCTCGATCAGCACCGACCGGTTGACCTGGCGGCGGCTGGAGCCGAGCGCCCGCATCAGGCCGATCTCCCGGGTGCGCTGGGCGACCAGCATGGAGAAGGTGTTGACGATCAGGAAGATGCCGACCAGGACCGCGATCCCGGCGAAGCCGAGCATCGCGTACTTCATGAAGTTCAGGAAGCCGCCGAGGTCGTCCTCCTGCTTCTTCGTGGTCTCCTTCGCGGTGTCGACCGTGTAGTGGCCGCCGATCGCCGCCTTCACGTTCGCCTTGAGCTGCTCGTCGGAGACACCCTTGGCGGCGGTCAGGCCGTAGCCGGTGTAGGCGTCGGCGCGGCCGAGCAGCTTGGACTGCGCGACGGCGGTGTCCACGTAGACCACGGCGGCGCCGGGGTTGGTCGACTTGAAGGTGACGATGCCGCTGAGGGTGACCTTGAAGTCGCCGGGCTGCGCGATGACCCGCAGCGTGTCGCCGATCTTCAGGTGCTTCGCCTTGGCGGTGTCCGCGTCGATCACGGCGTCGGTGTCCGAGGTGGGCAGGTGGCCGGAGGTGAGCTTCACCGCCCTGGTCTCGGTGGAGTCCCAGTTGCTGACGACGGTCGGCGCGCCGGAGGACGGGCTGATCTTGTCGTTGTGCGCGTCGGCGACGGTGACGTCCTGGCTGGTGACGTCGGGCACCGAGGAGACCACGCCCTTCACGTGCGCCAACGTGCCCTGCAGGGAGGCGGGCAGGGTGTCCGGGATGCCGGTGGCCTGCTCGTTCTTCACCTCCTTGGCGCTGACGGTGACGTCGGAGGCGGTGTTGCCGAAGAGCCGGTCGAAGGTGGCGGTCATGGTGTCGGTGAAGACCAGGGTGCCGCAGATGAACGCCACCGACAGCAGCACCGCGACCCCGGACAGGGCCATGCGGCCCTTGTGCGCGAAGAAGTTGCGCACCGACGTCTTGAAGACGGTCACGAGGTCCTCCCGCGACCGTCGAAGGACTTCATCCGCTCCAGCACCGACTCGGCGGTCGGGCTGACCATCTCGTCGACGATCCGGCCGTCGGCGAGGTAGAGCACGCGGTCGGCGTAGGAGGCGGCGACCGGGTCGTGGGTGACCATCACGATGGTCTGGCCGAGTTCGTCCACCGAGCGGCGCAGGAAGCCGAGCACCTCGGCGCCGGCCCGGGAGTCCAGGTTGCCGGTCGGCTCGTCGCCGAAGATGATCTCCGGCCGGGCGGCCAGCGCCCGGGCCACCGCGACGCGCTGCTGCTGGCCGCCGGAGAGCTGGGTCGGGCGGTGCTTGAGCCGGCCGGCCAGGCCGACGGTCTCCACCACGCGGTCCATCCACTCGCGGTCGACCTTGCGGCCGGCGATGTCCATCGGCAGCGTGATGTTCTCCGCCGCGTTCAGCGTGGGCAGCAGGTTGAACGACTGGAAGATGAAGCCGATCTTGTCCCGGCGCAGCTGGGTGAGCTTCTTGTCCTTGAGGTGGGTGATCTCGGTCCCGCCGATCCAGATCCGGCCCTCGCTGACCGTGTCGAGACCGGCCAGGCAGTGCATGAGGGTCGACTTGCCGGAGCCGGAGGGGCCCATGATCGCGGTGAAGCGCCCGCGGGCGATGTCCACGTCCACCGCGTCCAGCGCGACCACCCGGGTCTCGCCCGAGCCGTACGCCTTGGTCACCGACCGTCCTGCGGCGGCAACGGCCGTACGTTCTCCGCTGCCCCCGGCTGTGGGAACCGTCATAGCCGTCGTCACTTCTGTCTCCCGTGGTGGTGTCGTCGTACGTGACCGCGTGCGTGCGGGGCGCCGATCGCCCTTGTGTCCATGAGCCTGCCGGAGCGTGCCGCACCTGACGATGGGGCAGGTCTCCGGATCGGGGGTGGGGCTATCCCCACCTCCGAGGTGCGGGCGAGCGGTTCCATCCCGCCCTATGACCGTAGGCACCGCCCGGCACCCGATCGTCATCCGCCGGTACGAACCGGTGGGCGCCGAAAGTAGGTGTCTCCCCCTAGGGGTCTGGTACCACGGTCGGAGACGCGGCTCAGGGTCGGCGGTCGGCGGCCCCGGCGGACGTGCCGTCAGGCGCCCGCGCGCAGCCCCGAGATGCCCACGTCGAGCGCGGCTTCGAGGTGGGTGAGCCGGCCGGTCTGCAGCAGGATCGACACCCCGCCCTGGATGCCGGCGAGCAGCGCCGCGGCCGCCCGTTCGGCGTCGACGCCCGGCGCGACCGCGCCCTGGTCGCGCATCGCCAGCACGCCGTCGGTGATCTTGCGCTGCCACTGTTCGAGCAGCCGCGCGGTCACCTCGCGCGAGGCGGGCGTGGTGCGGCTCAACTGGGTCATCAGGACCCCCAGCGGGCACGTCGTGCCCTGCTGGCGGTAGCGGGCGAGCACGGCGTCGCGCCACGCGTCCCAGGCCGCCCAGGAGGTCAGGTCGCTCAGGTACGGCTCCTGGTCCAGCAGCACCCGGTCCGCCTCGTATTCCGCGACGGCGTACATCAACTGCTCCCGGCCGCCGGGGAAGTAGTGGAAGAGCTGGCTCTTGCTGGTCGCGGTCACCCGGCAGACGTCGTCCAGGGTGGTGGCGACCGCGCCCCGGGCGCGGATCTCGGCGGCGGCGCCCTCGACGATGCGCTGCCGGGTGGCCCGGCCCTTCGCGGTGAACCTGACCGGCTGCTGCGTCATGCCCCCAGCGTCGCACACCGCGGCGCGTTTTCTGGACTTGCTGGTCCACTTTCTGGGTGCCACGCTCGGCCCTGCCACCAAGGAGCACCACCAGGCGTCGGGAGAACGCCGAGGTCGCGAGACGGGTGGCACCGGTCGGCGCGCCGCAGCACCGCGTGCCACCGCGGACACCAGTCGGGGGCAGCACCCAGGAGGACGACAGTCATGGAACGGCGATTCGACGGCAGGACCGCCCTGGTCACCGGCTCGACATCGGGCATCGGGGCGCAGGTCGCCCGCACCCTTGCCGCCCAGGGCGCGCTGGTCGTGGTCAGCGGCCGGCGGGCCGAACGCGGCGAGGCGGTGGCGGAGGAGATCGAGGCGGCCGGCGGCCGGGCGGTGTTCGTGCCGGCCGACCTCGCGGCGGGCGGCGCGGCCGTACGCGGCCTCGCGGACGCGACCCTGGCCGCGGTCGGCGGCCGGCTGGACATCCTGGTCAACAACGCGGCGCTGCTGCTCGAACCGCGCCCGACCGCCGAGGTGGACGAGGCGACCCTGGACGCCGCCTACGCGGTCAGCGTGAAGTCCGCCTTCCAGCTCACCGGCGCGCTGGTGCCCGCGATGGCCGAGCGCGGCAGCGGCGTCGTGATCAACATGGGCTCCATCAGCGGCACGAGCGGCTGGGCCAACTCCGCCCTCTACAGCATGACCAAGGCCGCGGTGCACTCCCTGACCAAGTCCTGGGCGGCGGAGTACGGTCCGCGCGGCGTACGGGTCAACGCGGTCGCCCCCGGCCCGACCGCGACCGAGGAGAACATCGCCCACGCGGACCAGCTCGCGCCGCTCCTGGCGACCACTCCCTCGGGCCGTCTCGGCCGCCTGGACGAGGTGGCCGCGGCGGTGGCCTTCCTCGCCTGCGACGAGGCGTCGCACATCCACGGGGCGATCCTGCCGGTGGACGGCGGGTTCACGGCGGTGTGAGCGGTACGGGCGGAGGGCGCGGCGGACCGGGCGGACCTGCGGGCGGGGCAGGCGGCCGGGCGGGGCGGCCGCCTTGCGGGGCGGGGCGCCTTGCGGGGCGGGGCCCTTGCCCGGGGTGCCTTGCCCGGGGCGGCTCAGCTCATGGTGAGGCGGACCGGGCGGACCCCTCCGACCAGGGCGGACAGCGCGCGGTCGATGTCCGCGCCGACGTACCAGTCGCCGGTGTGGTCGACCGCGTAGACCCTGCCGTCGGGGTCGATCGCCAGCAGCGCGCCGGACCCGGACTCCTCGCCGATCGGGCTGATCTCGGTCTCCAGGGCGCGCCCGAGGTCGCCGAAGGTGCGGGCCAGGTGCAGACCGCGCAGCGGGTCGACGACGACCGGAGCGGGCGCGACCTGCCGGCCCGGCCCGGACACCGGGGGGATGGTCAGACCGCCGAACTCCGCCCACGCCTCGACGGCGGCCGGGAAGACCGCGTGCTGGTGGCCGCCCGGCGACAGGTGCCCGCGCAGCCGGTCCGCCCACTCCTCGGCCTGCTTGATGTCCCAGCGGCCCGGCTGCCACCCGGCCGCCCGCAACGCGGCGTCGACGCCCACCGGGAAGCGCGTGCCGCCGGCCGTGCCCGCGCTCACGCCCGCCCCACGCCGGGGTCGAACGGCCGCACCCCGAAGTGCGCGAGCAGCGGCGCGCAGGAGCGGCAGGGCGGCGCGTAGGCGCCGTGCGCGGGGTCGCCGTCCTCGCGTATCCGGCGCGCGGTGAGCTTGGCGCCGCGAAGCGCCTTGCGGGCCTCGCCCTGGGTGAGCGGGCGGCGCGAGGCACGCTTGCCGCGGGTCGCCTCCACCGCCGTCAGGTGACGTGAAATCAGCACCGGTTCGGGGCACCGCCCGGTGAACCGCTCGCGCTGGGCGACCGGCAGCGCGTCCAGGAACTCCTGCACGATCGGGTGGAGCACGGGCGGCTGCTCCCCCTTGGCACCGGTGCAGGTCAGCACCTCGTCGCGGATGGACAGCGCGGCCGCGATCGCGGGCAGGATGCCGTCCCTGCGGTGCCGCAGCACCGGGGGCTCCAGCGGGTCGCGGGCAGCGCTCCAGCTCAGCCTCGGGTCGGCGGTGCCCGCCGCTGGTAGGCGAGTTGTCATATCCTGCCCCGTTCCGTCATCCATCCGCCCAAGGCGGCAGCTCCCCCGTATGCCGAATCAGAGTGCCAAACAGGCCATCCGATGGGGAAGCGGAACGCGGTGTGGCGACCTTCCTGTGTGGGCCATGTCACCGTCTTGTGACGTTACGTCGGCGCCATGGACACGCAGCGCGCACATCTGCCGCCGTTCACCGGCCGGCCGCCGGCACACAGCGCGGTCACAGCGTCACCGCGCGCCGTTTACGGGGCCGTTCGCGACCGGGAGGATCGGATCGGCGCCGCGAACCGGCGCCGATCCCCCCACACACACGACCCAGGGAACGTGACCCCATGCACCGTGCCCGAAGAGACGCGGACGCCCCGAGCGCCCGCCGTGTACGACGTGTCCCCCGCCTGCGGCGTCCCCCACGCGCCCGGGCCCGCGCCGCCGCCCTCGCCGTGCTGCCCGCGCTGCTGCTGGCGGCCGGCTGCTCGTCCGGCTCCTCAGGTTCCACCGACGCCGACGGCGGCAAGGGCGGCGGGCGTTCCGCGGCCCAGGCGTCGGCCGACGCCGGCAAGGCGCCGCTGAGCGTGACCCAGCTCTCCCGCGCGCTCGTCACCGACCATGACGTGCCCGGCTGGGTGATCGAGATGACGCAGACCGACGACGGCACCGCGACCACCGCGCCGGCCGGGGGCTTCGACCCCGACGACCTGGGCGCGCAGGACGACACCAGCGGCTCGCCGGTGCTGGTCGCCGACAAGCCCGAGTGCCGGCCGTTGGCCGACGTCAGCAGCTCGCAGCCCGCGATCCACCGGATGGCGTCGGTCGGCGCCACCTTCGCCGAGGCCACCCCCACGGCCGGTGCGGCCCCGGAGGAGATCGACCGGATGCTGATCGCCAGCCACGCCCCGGGCGACGCGCGGAAGGTGATGGCCGCGATCAAGGGCGCGCTCGCCACCTGCACCGCGTTCGAGGCCCGCGACCAGAACGGCACCCGTACGCCCTTCCGGGTCGGGAAGGGCCCGGTGGTGAAGGTCGGCGACGAGTCGGTGGCGTACGTCATGACCGACACCGCGGACAGGAAGACCGGCGCGGCCCTGGTGACGGTGGTGCGCACCGGCGACACCGTGACCTCCTACCTGTCGACGAAGACCGAAGGGGGCGCCGGGCAGGTGCCGTTGGAGGTCGCCCGCAAGGAGGACCGGAAGCTGCGGGCGGCCCTGGCCGCGCGGAAGTGAGCGGCGCCGCGCACGGGACGGCGGCCGGAGAGGAGGAGTGCGTCACCGTGACCGTGTGGTGATCGTGTTGTGAGCAGTTCCATAGGAGGCAGGGCGGGCCCGGTGCCGTAGAGTCGCGCGGCAGCGGGCCCACGCCCGCGAGGGCCGGGCCGGGACGCTCCGGACCGGACGCGGCACGCGGGCAGGGGCGGCGCCGCGCAGCCGGGCCCGCACACGACACAGGGGTACTCATCGATGCGGATACGCGCACGCCGTCGCCTACCGACCGGTAGCCGCAAGGTGCTGGCAGTGGCCGTACTGCTGCCCGCGCTCGCGCTCACCGCGGCCTGCGGGGGCGGCGGGAAGAGCAAGGACAGCGGCAGCGGCAGCGGCAGCGGCAGCGCGGCGTCCCGGAAGCTGACCCGCTCGGTGATCACGGCGAAGGACCTCGACCACCTCAAGGTGGTGCCCGCGACCAGTACGAGCCAGCTCCTGGGTGACGAGCAGACCACCGACCCCGCCGCGTGCCAGCCGGTGGCCGACCAGTGGAGCCTCAAGCCGAAGCTGGCCCGCACCGTCTACACCGGCGCGCTGGTCACCGACACCGCCGCCAAGGACGCGGGCGCCAAGACGATCTCGCTGGAGGTCGTGGCGTCGTATCCGGCGGGCCGCGCGAAGCAGGTGCTCGACCAGCTGTCCACCGCGGTCGCCCACTGCCCCGGCTACAAGGTCACGCGCAACGGCCGGACGTCGCAGTTCACGGTCAAGAGCGTCGACCCGTCCACCGGGCCCGCCGATACCGCCGGCACCTACGGCGACCAGCGGGTCACCTACACCGTCACCGACCCCGCCCTCGGGGCCTCCGGGGTGGCGCTGGTCACCGTCCTCCGGGTCGGTGACTCCACCGCGGCCTTCGAGACCGTCCGCGCCGACCACAAGACCGCGTCGCTGCGCCCGGCGATCGCCGGCAAGCAGGTCGCCAAGTTGCGGGCCGCGGCGGGCGGGAGCTGAGACCCGTACCGGCCGCGGCGGGCGGGAGCCGTCGCGAAACCGGGCCGTTCCGGGGCCGATCGGGGCGATCCGGATGGCGGTGGCCGAGTTGTCCACAGGGACGAGGACGGGACCCGCGCCGCTCTTGCCGGACCCCCTAGGCTGTCGTCATCAGCTCAGACGCAGCAGGGGGCAACCGCCATGACCACAGGCCCGCAAGGGCTGGGATCACCTCCCGGACCCGTAGCCGCCGCGCAGGCCGCGCCACCGAACGCGGCCTACGCCGGACAGGTCGTGCACTTTCCCGACCCGGTCCGGGCCGCCCGCCACCCGCAAGGCGTGTGGGTGGACGACGAGGGCTACCCCGACTTCTCGCCGTACGCCCGCGCGGCGGCGGAGATAGCCGAGCCTCCGGAGGGCTTCGGCGTGGACGAACTGCGCCTGACGGACTACGTCTCGGCGAACGCCGCCCTGCACGCCGCCGGGCACGAACTGTGGGGCAACCTGCTGCCGGTGGCCACCCCGCACGGCTGGACCTGGCACCACGTCCGCGGCAGCCGCCGGCTGGAGTTGGTGCCGGTCGAGGTCAAGTCGCTGCTGCGGCACCACGGCGGGCTGGCCACCTCGGTGGCCGACCACACCAAGCGCGGCACCCGCCCGCTCCAGGAGACCCGCCCCGTGCACTTCGGGCTGCCCAAGGAGCCGGTCGCGGTCACCGAGCAGCAGGTCCGCGACGTGGAGGAGGAGTTGGGGTACCGCCTGCCCGGCGCGTACCGCGCCTTCCTGAAGGCCGCCGGCGGCTGCGCCCCCCAGGGCGTCGCCCTCGACCCCGGCCTCGGCCTGCTGCTGGACCAGCCGTTCTTCACCGTCCGCGACGACGCGGCGGTCAACGACCTCGTGTACGTCAACAAGTGCCTGCGCGACCACCTCACCAAGGACTACCTCGCGATCGGCTACGTCCAAGGCGGCCTCCTCGCGGTCCGGGTGAAGGGCGAGGGCACCGGCTCCGTCTGGTTCTGCGGTTACGACGACGCGCGCGACGGCGACGGGTGGGACACCCCGGCGGACCGGGTGGCCGACCTGCTGCTGCCCTGCGGCGACTCGTTCGACGAGTTCCTGCTGCGACTGGCCGGCAATCCACCCGAGTTGGACACGGTCGCGAATCTGATGGTCGACGGCGGCTTCGCCGACGCCGTAGCCGTGGAGGGATGAGACAGCACATGGTCACTTTCGCGCAGGCGCAGGAGCGCGCGGAGCGCTGGGTGAACGCGGACGTCCCCGCGTACGAGACCCGGGAGATCCGGGTCCGGGAGTTCGACCTGGGCTTCGTGGTGTGGTCCGAGGCCCGGGAGGACGGCCCGTCCTCCGACGAGGGGTCGGTCCGGGTGGTGATCGCCCGTGACAGCGGCGACGCCACCTTGTGGCCCGCTCTGCCCATCGGCGAACTCATTCGCCGCTACGAGGAGGAGTACGGCCCGGTGCCCGATGACGCGGCGCCCGAGCCGCCCCAGCGACTCGACCTCGAAGCGACCTCGTTCCTGCTCAGCCCCCCACAGTGGCTCCAGGACGCCGCCGACCGGATGGGCATCCCGGACCGCCGGCCGTCCGCAGCCGAGCAGCCCCCGGCGCCCGCTCCCGCGGCGGGCGACGCCCCGGCGGCCGGGGAGCCGGCGCCCTCGACCGGCGGCCGTATCGACTACCGCCGTCCCGGCGACGGCGGCGGGCAGGACGCGGGGTCCGGCGCGGCGCCGACCGCTGCCGCGGCGGGTTCCGGCGCGCAGGGCGGCATCGACTACCGGCGCCCCGGCGACAGCGGCGCCTCCCGTCCGGGCCCGGCCGACCAGCCGGACGGGCAGCAGGCAGCGGCAGCGGCCGACTCCGGGCCCGGGTCCGGGTCCGGGTCCGGGTCCGCCGGATCGGCGGGCGGCGGCGCGCCGGGCCCCACAGGTTCCGGCTCGGGCGGCATCGACTACCGGCGGCCCGGCTCGGTGCCCTCGCAGAGCTCGGGCGGCGGCAGTTGGGCCGGGAAGACGGTGAACGACTCCGGCGAGGGGCAGTCCGTCCCGGTGCCGGCGACCGTCTTCGCCCCGCCGATCAGCGACACGGACCAGGCCGAGGAGCCGGCGACGGGCGCGGAGGCCAGGACCGAGCTGCTGTCCGGGCGGAGTTCGCCGCCCCGCACCGCGCCCGCACCGCAGCAACAGCAACCGCAACCGGCACCCCCGGCCCGGCCCGGGGTGCCGCACACGATCGGCGGTTCCGAGTACCCGCCGCCCGGTGGTCCGGCGGTTCCGCTGCCGCCGCCGGGCAGCGCGAGCGGTCCGGCCGGTCCGGCCGCGCCCATGGGCCCCGGCCCCGCCGACATCGGCCGGCAGCCGAACCAGGGCCAGGCACCGGGCCAGGGCCAGGGCCAGGGTCAGGGCCCCGGGCAGGGGCCGGCTCAGGGCACCCCGCCCCCGCCGCCGTATTCCGGTCCGCCCGCACCCGGCGCGGGCACCCCGCCCCCCGCGGGCAACAACCCGCACTACGCGGCCACCATGCTCGCCGGACCCGGCACGACCCCGCCCGGTCCCGGCGCGGGCGGCCCTCCCCCGCCGCCCCCGTACATGGGCACGCCCCCGCCCGGCGCGGGCACCCCGCCGCCCCCGCCGCCCGGTGCCGGCACCCCGCCGCCCGCGGCCAACGACCCGCACTACGCGGCCACCATGCTCGCCGGACCCACCCTGCCCCCGCCCGGCATGGGCACCCCGCCCCCCGGTGCCGGCACTCCGCCGCCCGCGGGCAACGACCCGCACTACGCGGCCACCATGCTCGCCGGCCCCGGCATGCCGCCGCCCGGCATGGGCACCCCGCCCCCGCCGCCGCCCGGCATGGGCGGGCCGGCGATGGCTCCGCCCGCGCCGCCCGGATACGGCTACCCGCAGGGCGGAGCGGTGCCCACGGTCGGCCCCGGCTACATGGCGGTGCTGCGCTACCGCGGCCAGGACGGCAGCGAGCAGCAGCTCATCCGGCGGTCGGCGCCGGGCACCCCGCACCCGGAGTGGCAGATCCTGCACGAGTTGCGCTCGCTGGGCATCCGTCCGGAGCAGGTGCTCGAACTCCACACCGAGCTGGAGTCCTGCGATCTGCCCGGCGGCTACTGCACCCGGATGATCCGGGAGACCTGGCCGCAGGTGCGGATCAGCCACACCGCGCCGTACGGCCGCGACCACGCGGGCCGTCGGCAGGGCGTCCAGCACCTGCTCACCCACCAGGGCGAGCTGCACCAGGTGGCCGGCGCCCCGGCCCGGCCGCAGCCGCAGCGGGTGCCGATGCCCGATCCGCACAGCGTGCTGCGGGTGCCGCCGGTCGGTCTCGACGTGATCGGCCAGGAGGTGGCGAGCGCGTTCGGGCCGCAGGGCGTGTTCAGGTTCGAGCAGCGGGCCGTGTCCCGGCAGGGCGTGCCGGACATCGTGGCCCAGACGCTGATGTGGTCGGGGCTGCCGGTCGACTTCTCGCCGTTCTTCTGGGCGCAGGCCCAGCCCGGTCAGCCGGTGCCCACGCTCGCCGAACTGGCCGCGCAGCGCGGGGTGCAGCCGGCCGCGGACGCCGGGTCGTACCTCGTGATGGGCAACGACTTCGGCCGCCAGCTGTGCGTGCAGTACGGCACCGCGCACATCGTCGCGGTGCCGCTGGAGGCCGGGCCGGGCGGGCAGCCGGCGCAGCCGCAGTTCGTCAACTCCAGCCTGCCGGAGTTCGCCCGCTGCATGGCGCTGCTGGGCCGGATGTGGCGGCTGCGGATCGGGTTGACGCCGGAGCAGGCCGGGCACTGGACGGTGGACTTCCAGGCCCAACTGGCCGCGCAGGACCCGGCCGCGATCGCCTCGCCCGACAACTGGTGGTCGGTGTTGGTCGAGCAGATGTGGGACGGGCTGCTGTAGGCGGATCGTACGGATGTGCGGCCGTTTCGTGCGGGCCGGGTGGAAGCTGCGTCTTCCGCTCGGCCCGTCCGCGTTTCCGGGGTAGGAGACAGTCGGAGTGTCGAGGCTCTTACAATTCGGGCATAAGCGATAAATGGGAACACGGGAACGGCCCGACGTCGCGAGGGGCAGTGGCCATGAGCAGTGATACGTCCGCATCGACGCAGACGCAGCCGGAGGCACGGGAGAGGTTCGGTGCGGCGCGCGGACGCGGCTACCGGCCGGACCAGGTCGACCGCTTCCTGGACGAGCTGTCCGAGGACCGGGACGCGGCCTGGGAGCGGGCCGCCCGGCTGACCGTGCTCGCCAACGAGATGGACGCCGAGTGCACCTCCCTGCGGCAGCAGGTCGAGGCGCTCGGTCCGACCGACTTCGCCCGGCTCGGCGCCGGCGCGCAGGAACTGCTCCAGATGGTCGAGGACGAGGCCGCCGCGGTACGCGAACGCGCCGAGGTCGAGGCGCAGTACGCCCGGGACGCCGCCGACACCGCCCGCCGCACCCTCCAGGACGAGGCCCGCGCGGCCGCGTCCGCACGGCTCTCCGCCGCCGAGGAGCAGGCCCAGCACGTACTGGACGAGGCGTGCGGGCGCGCCGCGGAGATCCTCGGCGCCGCCCGCGCCGAGGCCGACTCCGTACGGGGCGAGGCCGGCGCCGCGCTCGACGCGATGCAGCAGCAGGTCGACCGGGACCGGGCCGCCGTCGACGCGGAGCAGCGCGAGCGGGTCGAGAGCCTGGAGCAGGAGCTCGCCGAGCAGCAGGCCGTGGTCGACGGCCGGCTGTCCGGGCTGCTCGCCGACGCGGAACGCCGCCTGGCGCAGGCGCAGCAGGAGCGGGCCGACGCGGAGGCGGCGCTGCGCGACCAGCAGGCCGAGGCCGATGCGCGGGCCGACGCGTTGATCGCGGAGGCGCGCACCCACGAGGAGAGGGTGCGGCGGGACGCGGAGCGGGTGCTGCGGGAGCACGAACTGCACCGGGACGAGGTGCGGGCGCACCTGGCGCACATCAAGGCCACGCTCTCGGAGTTGACCGGGCGCCCCTGACGCGTGCGGCGCCGCTGACGCGCGGGGCACCCCCTGACCCACCGGGGCGCGCCGTCCTGCCGGTTCGGGGCGCACCTGCCGGTGGAGGGTTGCCCGCCCCCACGCGCCCGTTGCGCGGGGTACCCCGGGGGTCAGGGCGCCGTCGGGACCATCGCGGAGACGCGGAAGCCGCCGTCGGGAGTGGGTCCGGCGGCGAACCCGCCGCCATGGGCGGTGACCCGCTCCCGCATCCCGGTGAGCCCGTGCCCGCCGCTCGGCAGCGCCGTGGCGACCACCGCCTCGGCCGGGCCGTTGACGATGAGGACGGCCACCTCGGCCTCGCGGTAGGCGAGCCGCACCTGCGCCTTCGCCCCGACCGCGTGCTTGCGCACGTTCGTGAGCGCTTCCTGCACCACGCGGTAGACGGTCGCCTCGATCCGCCGCCCGCAGGGCCGCTGCTCGCCCTCGACGGCCAGCTCGACCCCCATCCCGGCCGCCCGCGACTCCTGTACGAGCTGCGCCAGCTCCGCCAGGCTCGGCCCGGCGTCGGGCTCGTGGCCGAGCCCCGCCTCGACCCCCGCCTCGGCCGCGGCGTCGACCCCCGCCTCGCCGGCCGCCGGGTCCGCCGCGCCACCCGCGTACTTCGCCCGAGGCGCGGCATCCCCCGTCCCCGTGCCCGAGGCCGAACGCAGCACCCCGAGCATCTGCCGCAGCTCGGTGAGCGCCTGCCGCCCCATGTCGCCCAGCAGTTCCGCGCTCGCCGACGCCTTGGCCGGGTCCTTCAGCGCCACCGCCTTCAGCGCGGCCGCGTGCACGACCATCAGGCTCACCCGGTGCGCGACCACGTCGTGCATCTCCCGGGCGATCCGGGCCCGCTCGGCCGCCCGCGCCCGCTCGGCCCGCTCCAGCGCCTTCTCCGCCAGCAGCTCCAGCTCGCGCTCCAGGCCGTCGGCCCGGTCCCGCAGGCTCTCCACCAGCCGGCGGCGGGCCCGTACGTACAGCCCGAACAGCACCGGCGGCGCGGTGAGGCCGAAGGCGACCAGGATCGAGATGGCCAGCACCAGCGGCAGCCCGAGCCGGCTGCTCGAGTGCCGCACGCTGGACTCGATGCTCACGAAGGCGACGAGCATGGTGCCCAGGCCGCTCATCCCGGCGAACAGCGCCGTCAGCCGGCGCGGCACCTCGGACGCGGCCAGGGTGTAGAAGCCCACCATGGACAGGATGAGGCCGGTCTGCGCGGGGGTGACCGCGATCGCGACCAGCACCACCGCGATCGGCCAGCGCCGGCGCAGCACCAGCATCGCGCCCACCAGCAACCCGATCAGGGCGCCCAGTCCGCTGACGATCCCGATCCTCGCCGCGAACGTGGCGCCCTCGAAGGACGCCTCCAGCGCCGAGGCCGCCGCCAGCGACACGTCCAGCGCGACACTTCGCCGCCTCGTCCACCACCACAGGCCGGACCAGGACCCCGCGTGTGCCGCGTCGGCCTCCTCGTCCGGTACGCGCGCCCCCGTCGTACTCATGCCGTCCAGCGTAGGCGGTACCCGGAGCACGGGAACGGCCCGTCCTGGTGTCCGTCTGTTGGGCCGGGCGTCTCGCCGCGCGGCCCCCGACCTATCCTGGACCGGTCGGACAGCGCGGTCCGCGAGTCCCCGTACCCGAGTTCGTACCCACTCGTCTCCCAAGCCGTCGCCCATCCCACTGCACAAGGAGCCGCACCTGTGAGCAGCGCCGACACCCCACCGGACAGCAGCACCGCCCTGCGAGCCGATATCCGACGCCTGGGCGAACTGCTGGGCGGCACCCTCGTCCGGCAAGAGGGCCAGGAACTCCTCGACCTGGTCGAGAAGGTACGCGCACTGACCCGCAGCGACGGCGAGGCCGCCGCCGCACTGCTCGGCGAGACCGACCTGGAGACCGCGGCGAAGCTGGTCCGCGCCTTCTCCACCTACTTCCACCTGGCCAACGTCACCGAGCAGGTGCACCGTGGCCGCGACCTGCGCTCCCGCCGGGCCAACGAGGGCAGCCTGCTGGCCCAGACCGCCGACCTGCTCAAGGACGGCGACCCCGTACACGTGCGGGAGAGCGTGCAGAACCTCAACGTGCGGCCGGTCTTCACCGCGCACCCCACCGAGGCGGCCCGCCGCTCGGTGCTGAACAAGCTGCGCCGGATCGCCGAGCTGCTGGACCAGACCCCGGTCTCCTCCGGCGACCGGCGGCGCGCGGACCTGCGGCTGGCCGAGAACATCGACCTGCTGTGGCAGACCGACGAGCTGCGGGTGGTCCGCCCCGAGCCGGCCGACGAGGCCCGCAACGCGATCTACTACCTCGACGAGCTGCACGCCGGCGCGGTCGGCGACGTCCTGGAGGACCTGGCCGCGGAGCTGGAGCGGGTCGGGGTGCCGCTGCCGCCGCAGACCCGCCCGCTGACCTTCGGCACCTGGATCGGCGGCGACCGCGACGGCAACCCCAACGTCACGCCCGAGGTGACCTGGGACGTGCTGATCCTCCAGCACGAGCACGGCATCACCGACGCGCTGGAGCAGGTCGACTTCCTGCGCGGCGCGCTGTCGAACTCCATCCGCAACTCCGGCGCGAGCCAGGAGCTGCTGGACTCCCTCTCCGACGACCTGGTGGCGCTGCCGGAGATCAGCCCCCGCTACAAGCGGCTGAACGCCGAGGAGCCCTACCGGCTGAAGGCCACCTGCATCCGGCAGAAGCTGGTCAACACCCGTGAGCGGCTGGCCGGTGGTACTCCGCACGTCCCCGGCCGGGACTACCTGGGCAGCGCCGAGCTGCTGACCGACCTGCAGCTGATCCAGGACTCGCTGCGCGCCCACCGCGGCGGCCTGATCGCCGACGGCCGCACCGACCGGACGATCCGCACGCTCGCCGCGTTCGGCCTGCAACTGGCCACCATGGACGTGCGCGAGCACGCCGAGGCGCACCACCACGCGCTCGGCCAGCTCTTCGACCGGCTCGGCGAGGAGTCCTGGCGGTACTCCGACATGCCGCGCGACTACCGCCGCAAGCTGCTCGCGAAGGAGCTGCGCTCGCGCCGCCCGCTGGCCCCGAGCCCGGCGCCGCTGGACGCCGCGGGCGCGAAGACGCTCGGCGTCTTCCACACCATCCGCGAGGCGTTCGAGCGGTTCGGCCCGGAGGTCGTGGAGTCGTACATCATCTCCATGTGCCTGGGCTCCGACGACGTGTTCGCCGCAGCGGTGCTGGCCCGCGAGGCCGGGCTGATCGACCTGCACGCCGGGGTCGCGAAGATCGGCATCGTGCCGCTGCTGGAGACCACCGACGAGCTGAAGATCGCCGACAAGCTGCTCGACGAGATGCTCTCCGACCCCTCCTACCGGCGGCTGGTGTCGCTGCGCGGCGACGTGCAGGAGGTCATGCTCGGCTACTCCGACTCCTCGAAGTTCGGCGGCATCACCACCTCGCAGTGGGAGATCCACCGCGCGCAGCGCCGGCTGCGCGACGTCGCGCACCGGCACGGGGTGCGGCTGCGGCTCTTCCACGGCCGCGGCGGCACCGTCGGCCGCGGCGGCGGCCCCTCGCACACCGCGATCCTCGCGCAGCCGTGGGGCACCCTGGAGGGCGAGATCAAGGTGACCGAGCAGGGCGAGGTGATCTCGGACAAGTACCTGATCCCCTCGCTCGCCCGGGAGAACCTCGAACTGACGGTCGCGGCCACCCTCCAGGCGTCCGCGCTGCACACCGCGCCGCGGCAGTCCGACGAGGCGCTGGCGCGCTGGGACTCGGCGATGGAGATCATCTCCGAGGCCGCGCACTGCGCCTACCGCGAGCTGGTCGAGGACCCGGACCTGCCGAAGTACTTCTTCGCCTCCACCCCGGTCGACCAGCTCGGCGAGCTGCACCTGGGCTCGCGTCCGTCCCGCCGGCCGGACTCCGGCGCGGGCCTGGACGGCCTGCGGGCCATCCCGTGGGTCTTCGGCTGGACCCAGTCCCGGCAGATCGTGCCCGGCTGGTTCGGCGTCGGCTCCGGGCTGAAGGCGGCGCGTGAGGCCGGCCTGGACTCGGTGATCGAGGAGGCGCACGGCCAGTGGCACTTCTTCCGCAACTTCCTGTCCAACGTCGAGATGACGCTGGCCAAGACCGACCTGCGGATCGCCCGCCACTACGTCGACACCCTGGTGCCCGACGAGCTGAAGCACGTCTTCGCCACGATCGAGGCGGAGCACGAGCTGACCGTGCGCGAGGTGCTGCGGATCACCGGCGAGTCCGAACTGCTCGCCGCCAGCCCGGTGCTGGCGCAGACCTTCCACATCCGCGACCAGTACCTGGACCCGATCTCCTACCTCCAGGTGACGCTGCTCGCCCGGCAGCGCGAAGCGGCCGCCCGCGGTGAGGAGCCGGACCCGCTGCTGGCCCGCGCCCTGCTGCTGACGGTCAACGGTGTGGCCGCGGGTCTGCGCAACACGGGCTGACACCGCACCCGCACGTTCCCCGCGTCGCCACCCGGCGGCGCGGGGAACGTGCGATGCGGGGAACGTGCGACGCGGGACCCGCGCGGGCGATGTGCGCGGGGGAACCTGCGCGGGGCGCCCGCGCGGGAAGGACGGGTGAGCAGCCGCGGGGGATCTGGCCGGCGGTTCCGCTTCGGGTCCGCCACCAGCGGCGCCACCCGGCCCGTCGGCGGCGCACGTCGGTAAAATCCAGGCCGGGAAGTTCGGCCAAGGTGGCTCCATTGTCCGGCCGAGCACCTACTCTTTTTCCACGACGCCGGTGGGGGCCGGCGTCCATCAGGGGGCGAGACGCACGGGGTCCGGCGCCTGGGCAAGGACGGCGGTCCCTGCCCGGTGCCGGGCTCCAAGCGAGGCGGACGCCCCGTCGCCACTGGGGGAGTGCCGTGAATCGGGAGTGGTGTCCGTGGGTCGTATCCGGGTCCTCGTCGTCGACGACCATCGCATCTTCGCCGAGTCGCTCGCGGCCGCCCTCGCGGCCGAGCCCGACGTCGACGTGTCCGCGGCGGGCAGCGGCTCCGCCGCGCAGCGCTGCCTCGACCGCGCGGCCGCCGACGGCCGCCGCTACGACGTCCTGCTGGTCGACGCCGACCTGGGCGCCGGGCCGCGCCCGCCGGTGACGCTGGCCGCGGTCCCGCCGGCGCTGCCGTCGCAGCCGCGCCCGCTGGAGCCGCGCGACCCGGTGCTGGACGGCCTCGCGCTGGTGGAGCGGATCAGGGCCGCCTACCCGGGCACCCGTACCGTGGTGCTCGCCGAGCGGGACGACCCGGTGCGCGCCGCGCGGGCGCTACAGGCCGGCGCGTCCGGCTGGGTCGCCAAGGACTGCTCGCTGTCGCGGCTGCTCGCGGTGGTCCGCGGTGTGCTGCGCGACGAGACGCACCTGCCGCCGGCGCTGCTGACCGGGGTGCTGCGGGAGCTGACCGCGGCGCGCCGGCACCGTACCGAGAGCGAGCAACTGGTGGAGTCGCTGACGCCGCGCGAGCAGGAGGTGCTGCGCTGCATGGTGGCCGGGCTCGGCCGCAAGGCGGTCGCGGAGCGGCTGTTCCTGTCCCCGCACACCGTCCGCACCCACATGCAGAACGTGCTGGGCAAGCTCGGGGTGCACTCCACGCTCGCGGCGGTCGCGCTGGCCCGGCGGGCCGGGGTGGGCCCGGTGGAACTGCTGCCGTCAGCCGGGGACGTTGTCGAACGGCGCGGTTAGCTGCCGCAGCAGCCCGGCGAGTTCGGTGCGCTGCCGGTCGGTCAGCTCGCCCAGGATGGCCCGCTCCTGGGCGAGCAGCCCGGCGAGCGACTGGTCGGCGCGGTCCTGGCCCTGCGGGGTGAGCCGGACCAGCACGCCGCGCCGGTCGCTGGGGTCGGGCTGCCGCTCCACCAGCCGCTTCTTGGCGAGCCGGTCGATGCGGTTGGTCATGGTCCCGGAGGTGACGAGGGTCTGGGTGAGGAGCTGGCCGGGTGAGAGCTGGTACGGCTCGCCGGCCCGGCGCAGCGCGGTCAGCACGTCGAACTCCCACGGCTCCAGGCCGTGCTCGGCGAACGCGATCCGGCGGGCCCGGTCCAGGTGCCGGGCGAGCCTGCTGACCCGGCTGAGCACTTCGAGCGGCTCCACGTCGAGGTCGGGGCGCTCTCGGCGCCATGCAGCGACCAGCCGGTCGACCTCGTCCTCCATGGGATCAGTGTAGTAGGTCTGTCGACATGAAGTCTCTTGACATCAAGATATCTCTGGGAGCAGGCTGAAGGTGAAGGGCAGAACCTCGCCCTCCGTTTTCGCCGACTCCGTAGCACCCAGGGAGTACGAACGATGCCAGCAGCGCCGACGTGGGACCCGCACCAGTATCTCCGGCACTCCACCCATCGCACCCGCCCCTTCCTCGACCTCCTCACCCGGATCACCGAACTGCCCGGCGGCGACGCGCCCCGGATCGCCGACATCGGCTGCGGCCCGGGCAACGTCACGGCGCTGCTCGCCGACCGCTGGCCCGGCGCACACATCACCGGCTACGACAGCTCGGCCGACATGCTCGACGCGGCCCGCGAGCACGCCGGCCCCACCTCCGGCGGCGGGGAACTGGACTTCCGCAAGGCCGACGCGGCGGTGTGGACGCCCGACGAGCCCTTCGACCTGATCGTGTCCAACGCCGCGCTGCAGTGGGTGCCCGGACACGCCGACCGCTTCCCGTCCTGGCTGGAGCACATCAACCCCGGCGGCGTCCTCGCCTTCCAGGTGCCCGGCAACTTCAACGCCCCCAGCCACGCCCTGCTCGCCGAGTTGTGCGACACCCCCCACTGGCGCGCCCGCCTGGAGGGCCACGGCCGCCGCTACGTGCACATCCTCTCCCCCGCCGACTACCTGGAGCGCCTGACCGAGCTGGGCTGCACCGGCGTCGACGTCTGGGAGTCCACCTACGTCCAGTTGCTGCAGGGCGAGGACCCGGTGCTGGACTGGACGAAGGGCACCGCGCTGCGCCCGGTGCTCACCGCGCTGGAGGACGACCCCGTGGCCGCCCGGGAGTTCGTCGGGCAGTACCGCGACCTGCTCCGCAAGGCGTACCCGGTGGGGCCGCACGGCACGGTCTTCCCGTTCCGCCGGATCTTCGCGATCGCCCGCACCGCCGCCGCGCCCGCCGGGGCCGCGTCGTGATCGCCGGCCTCGACCACGTCCAGCTCGCCGCGCCGCCCGGCAGCGAGCCACAGCTGCGCGCCTTCTACACCGGCGTCCTCGGCATGGCCGAACTGACCAAGCCGCCGGTGCTCGCGGGCCGCGGCGGCTGCTGGTTCTCGGCCGGCACCGCGGTGCTGCACCTGGGCATCGAGGAGCACTTCCGCCCCGCCCGCAAGGCCCACCCTGGCCTGCGCGTCAACGGCATCCACGGCTTCGCCAAGGGGCTCCAGGCCGCGGGCACGACGGTCGTATGGGACTACGACCTGCCCGGCCACCTGCGCTTCTACTGCGAGGACCCGGTCGGCAACCGGCTGGAGTTCCTGGAGCCGACCACCATCTGATCCGACCATACGCCGCTGCCGCGATCCGGTCGTACGACCACCGGCACCACCGGCACCGCCTTACCACCGCACCACCCGCCCGGCTCGCCGCACCTCGGCGGGCCGGGCTCACAACGTCAGGAACGCGCCGCCCAGCAGCGCCGCGCCCGCCACCGCGAGGGTCCACGCGACGCGCGGCAGCCGCAGCCCCAGCGCGACCACGACCGCCGCCAGCAGCAGCGCCCCGCCCAGGGGCACGAACCCGAAGAGCAGCCCGCCCATCCCGTCGCGCACCCCGGTGTCAGTACCGGGCTTGAGCACCACCCCGACGGAGTCCCCCACGTGGTGACGCACCGGAAGGCTGACGGTGACCTTCGCGCGGGGGAGCGTGTCGCCGTGCGGCGCGAACGGCCCGGTGCAGTCCGTGTCGCCGCACGCCACCAGCCGTACGGTGCCGTGGTCATGGCCCTTGCCGATCACCACGTACTGCGCGTCGCGCCACGAACCCCACGCGCCGGACACCAGGATCAGCGCCGCCACCGCCCCCACGCCCACCACCCGGGCGAACTGCACCAGCCCGCCCGCCTGCGCGGCACCGCGGTCACCGCTCCCAGTTGCCATGCGGGCGATCTTTGGCCATCGCATGCCACCGGGTCAACCCGCGGGCCCCGTACGGCAGTCGCGGCCGGACCGGTCAGCCGTTGCCAGGGCCGGTCAGCCGTTGTAGCTGCTCTGCGCCCGCTCCAGCCCGCCGGTGACCAGCGCCTCGACGGCGTCGGCGGCCCGGTCCACGAACCACTCCAGTTCCTTGCGCTCGGCCGAGGAGAAGTCCTTGAGCACGAACGCCGCCACGTCCATCCGCCCGGGCGGCCGGCCGATTCCGGCCCGCACCCGCAGATACTCGGCGCCGAGCGACTTCGTGATGGACTTCAGCCCGTTGTGGCCGTTGTCGCCGCCGCCGAGCTTGAGCCGCAGGGTGGGGAAGTCGATGTCCAACTCGTCGTGGACCGCGATGATCCGGTCGGTCGGCACCTTGTAGAACTCCTTCAGCGCGGTGACCGGCCCGCCCGAGAGGTTCATGTACGACATCGGCTTGGCCAGCACCACCCGCGCGCTCGCCGGGCCGGGCGGCCCGATCCGCCCCTCGACCACCTGCGCCTGCGCCTTGTGGGCCCGCTTGAACTTCCCGCCCATCCGCTCGGCGAGCAGGTCGGCCACCATGAACCCGATGTTGTGCCGGTTGCCGGCGTACTCCGGCCCCGGGTTGCCCAGGCCCACCACCATCCAGGGCCCTGTGCTGTCGCTCATCCACGTCTCCGAAAGCAGTCGCCGTACACCGTAGAACCGTAAGGGGCGCGCATCCTGGCCGGCGGTCCTTACACGCTCCCGCCGCGTACGACCGCCGCACCGCGCAAACGGCCGCCGCCGCACCCGGAGGTACGACGGCGGCCGGCGCGTTCTGGTTCAGCTCTCGTCGGAGGCGTCCGCGGCGGGCGCCTCGGCGGCGGCCTCGCCCTCACCCTCGGCGGGCTCCTCGGCCTCGGCCTGCGCGGAGACGACCTGGATCACCACGGCGTCCTCCTCGGTGACCAGCGTGGTGCCCTTGGGCAGCTCGACGTCCTTCGCCAGGATGGACGCGCCCGCCTCCAGACCCTCGACGGAGACCGTGAACGCCTCGGGGATGTGGGTCGCCTCGGCCTCGACCGACAGCGTGTTGAGCACGTGCTCCAGCAGGTTGCCGCCCGGGGCCAGCTCGCCCTCGGCGGAGACCGGCACCTCGACGGTGACCTTCTCGCCGCGCTTCACGGACAGCAGGTCGATGTGCTCGATGAAGCCCTTCAGCGGGTCGCGCTGCACCGCCTTGGGGATGACCAGCTCGGACGCGCCGTCGATGTCCAGCGAGATCAGCACGTTCGGGGTGCGCAGCGCGAGCAGCAGCTCGTGGCCGGGGACCGTGACGTGCCGGGGGTCGGCGCCGTGGCCGTACACGACCGCGGGGACCTGGTTGGCGCGGCGCACCCGGCGGGCGGCACCCTTGCCGAACTCGGTGCGCGCCTGGGCGGGGATCTTCACTTCAGCCATGGGAATCGGCTCCTCGTAATGGTGGGCAGTACGGTCGCCCGGCCGCGACGGGCCGATCCTTCACGAGGAGCGCGTCGATAACGGAGGTGCTGCGGACGTACGTCCGGGCCCTTCCCTCGCCGAGCAACCTCGACAGCGTAACCGTGGGAAGGGCCCGGAACGAAATCCGTGCGGCGGGCGGCCTGGGGGCGCCCTGTCAGCTCGAGCGCCCCGTCAGCTCAAGTGCTGGGTCAGTGCGCGTCCTCGAAGAGGCTGGTGACCGAACCGTCCTCGAAGACCTCGCGCACCGCGTTCGCGATGGTCGGCGCCATCGACAGCACCGTGATCTTGTCGAGGTCGGTCTCCGCCGGCGTCGGCAGCGTGTCGGTGAAGACGAACTCGCTGACCTTGGAGTTCTTCAGCCGGTCCGCGGCGGGCCCGGAGAGCACCCCGTGCGTGGCGGTGACGATGACGTCCTCCGCGCCGTTGGCGAACAGCGCGTCCGCCGCGGCGCAGATGGTGCCGCCGGTGTCGATCATGTCGTCGACCAGCACGCACACCCGGCCCTTGACGTCGCCGACCACCTCGTGGACCTTCACCTGGTTGGCGACGTCGGGGTCGCGGCGCTTGTGCACGATCGCCAGCGGCGCGCCCAGCCGGTCGCACCAGCGGTCCGCGACCCGGACCCGGCCGGCGTCCGGGGAGACCACGGTGAGCTTGGCCCGGTCCACCTTCGCGCCGACGTAGTCCGCCAGGACCGGCAGCGCGACCATGTGGTCCACCGGGCCGTCGAAGAAGCCCTGGATCTGGTCGGTGTGCAGGTCGACGGTGAGGATGCGCTCGGCGCCCGCGGTCTTGAACAGGTCGGCCATCAGCCGCGCCGAGATCGGCTCGCGGCCGCGGTGCTTCTTGTCCTGCCGGGCGTAGCCGTAGAACGGCACGATCACGGTGATGCTCCGCGCGGAGGCCCGCTTGAGAGCGTCGACCATGATGAGCTGTTCCATGATCCACTGGTTGATGGGGCTGGTGTGGCTCTGCATCAGGAAGCAGTCGGCGCCGCGGGCCGACTCCTCGAACCGCACATAGATCTCGCCGTTGGCGAAGTCGAAAGCACGGGTGGGGACGAGCTCTACACCCAGCTCGTATGCCACCGCCTCCGCCAGATCGGGGTGGGCGCGGCCGGAGAAGAGCATCAGCTTCTTCTCACCGGTCGTCTTGATCCCGGTCACTGCACCGTCTCCTTGGTGTTCGACTGGTGTTCGGCACAGCGTCGCCCGAAGTCGGGCGGGCTGGCGGAATTGTGTGCACCACACACGGTACGCCCCATCCGGCGCACCTGTGCACCTCACGTCCGGCCGATGAGACGACCCTCACTCACTCCGGCGCGTCGGTCTCGTCACCCTGCTGCTGTGCGCGTTCGGCCGCCTGCGCAGCGGCACTGCCGGGCCGCTTGCGGGCCACCCAGCCCTCGATGTTGCGCTGCTGGCCGCGGGCGACGGCCAGCGAACCCGACGGCACGTCCTTGGTGATCACCGAGCCGGCCGCGGTGTAGACGCCGTCGCCGATCACCCGGGGGGCGACGAACATGTTGTCCGCGCCGGTCTTGCAGTAGCTGCCGATGACGGTGTGGTGCTTGGTCTCGCCGTCGTAGTTCACGAAGACGGTGGCGGCGCCGATGTTGGTGTGGTCGCCGATGGTCGCGTCGCCCACGTAGCTCAGGTGCGGCACCTTGGTGCCCTCGCCGATCGCGGCGTTCTTCATCTCGACGTAGGTGCCGGCCTTGGCCTTCGCGCCCAGCCGCGCGCCCGGCCGCAGGTAGGCGTACGGACCCACGGACGCCTGCTCGCCGATCTCGGCGTGGTCGGCGACGGCGTGCGAGACCCGGGCGCCCGGTCCCACCGAGGTGTCGGTGAGCGTGCACTCCGGGCCCACCTCGGCGCCCGCGGCGATGCTGGTGGCGCCGAGCAGTTGCGTGTTGGGGTGCACCAGCGCGTCGGGCTCGACGGTGACGGTGACGTCCAGCCAGGTGGTGGCGGGGTCCACGATGGTGGCGCCGGCCAGCATCGCCCGCTCCAGCAGCCGGTCGTTGAGCGCCCGGCGGGCCCGCGCGAGCTGCACCCGGTCGTTGACGCCGGCGATCTCCTGGTGGTCCGCGGCGACGTACGCGCCCACCCGGTGGCCGCCGTCGCGCAGGATCGCCAGGGTGTCGGTGAGGTACTCCTCGCCCTGCGCGTTGTCGGTGGTGAGCTTGCCCAGCGCCTCGGCGAGCAGCCGCCCGTCGTAGGCGTACACCCCGGAGTTGATCTCCTTGACCGCCCGCAGCGCGTCGCCGGCGTCCTTCTGCTCGACGATCGCGGTGACCTGGCCGTCGGAACCGCGCACGATCCGCCCGTAGCCGGTCGGGTCGGGCACCTGGGCGGTCAGGACGGTGACCGCGTTGCCCTCGGCGCGGTGCGCGGCGGTGAACGCGGCCAGCGTCTGCGTGGTCAGCAGCGGCACGTCGCCGTAGGTCACCACGACGGTGCCGTCCAGGGCCGCGCCGCGCCGGTTCAGCTCCGCCAGGCCGACGCGCACCGCGTGGCCGGTGCCGAGCTGCTCCTCCTGCACGGCCGTCAGTGCCTTCGGGTCCTGCTCGGCGAGGTGCGCGGTGACCTGCTCGCGGCCGTGTCCGACGACGACCACCAGGTGCTCGGGGTCCAGCGCGCGGGCCGCGGCGACGGCGTGGCCGATCAGCGAGCGGCCGCAGATCGGATGCAGGATCTTCGGGGTGGCCGACTTCATGCGGGTGCCCTCACCCGCGGCGAGGATGACGACGGCAGCCGGGCGGTTGGGGCTCACGCGGGAGACTCCTCGGCTTCGGGGCTTCGGGTGCTGGACAACCGCAGCTTACCGAGGGTGGGGAATCTTCTCCCGATCCGCTCCGCCGCCAGGACTCGAACCCGGACTTAAGGCACCAAAAGCCCCAGTGCTGCCAATTACACCACGGCGGATCAACTCGACCTGCGGGACCCGTCGTCGGGGTCCTTCATGCCGGACGAAACCATCATGCCGTACGACACGGGGTGGACGCGACGCCGTTGCGGGGTAAAGATCCACTCGAACGACACCCGCAAGGGAAGGCGACCCTTACCCGACTGGTCCTGTCGCCCGCCGGACGCCGCTGCAATACTTACGGAGGCGTAGGTTGTGCGGCACACGGCCCCTGCGCCGTGCAAGTGACTTTCCCATCAGCATTCCCATCAGCCCATTTCGGTCCCCTCCTCTCCTCAAGGGACGCACATGACCACACAGACGGACGTGATCACCGAGTCCCGGGAACCCGGGTCCTCAGGACAGGGATCGCCGCTGCCAAGTGCCACCCGCGGCGGCGAGAGCAAGCGATCGATCGAGCAGATCTCCCTGCTGCTCTTCATCTGCATCCCCTTCGTGGCGCTCGCCGCGGCGGTGCCGCTGGCCTGGGGACGGGGGATGAGCTGGCTGGACGTCGGCCTGATGGTCGTCATGTACTTCCTCGGCTGCCACGGCATCACCATCGGCTTCCACCGGCACTTCACCCACGGCTCGTTCAAGGCCAAGCGCCCGCTGAAGATCGCGCTCGCCATCGCCGGCTCGATGGCCGTCGAGGGCCCCATCGTGCGCTGGGTCGCCGACCACCGCCGGCACCACAAGTTCAGCGACGCCGAGGGCGACCCGCACAGCCCGTGGCGATACGGCGAGACCCTGCCCGCCCTGATGAAGGGCCTGTGGTGGGCGCACATGGGCTGGCTCTTCGACGAGGAGCAGACCCCGCAGCAGAAGTACGCGCCGGACCTGATCAAGGACCCGGCGATCCGCCGGATCTCCCGTGACTTCTGGCTGTGGACGGCGCTCTCCCTGCTGATCCCGCCGCTGGTCGGCGGCCTGGCCACGATGTCCTGGTACGGCGCCTTCACCGCGTTCTTCTGGGGGTCACTCGTCCGGGTGGCACTGCTGCACCACGTGACCTGGTCGATCAACTCGATCTGCCACGCGGTCGGCAAGCGGCCGTTCAAGTCCCGGGACCGCTCGGGCAACGTGTGGTGGCTGGCGGTGCTGTCCTGCGGCGAGTCGTGGCACAACCTCCACCACGCCGACCCCACCTCCGCCCGGCACGGCGTGCTGCGCGGCCAGGTCGACTCCAGTGCCCGCCTGATCCGCTGGTTCGAGCTCGCCGGCTGGGCCTCCGACGTCCGCTGGCCGGACGCCGCCCGGATCGCCGCCCGCCGCCAGGAGAGCAACCGGCAGGACGTCGACGAAGCGGCATGATGGGTCGGTGAGCGACGGCGAAGACGGAAGAGCCCGGCAGCCCTCCGCCCCGGCGGGCCCGAGCGCGCGGCGCGCCCGGCGGGTCCGGATGACCGGCAAGGAAAGACGCGAACAACTCCTCGACGTGGGCCGGGTGCTCTTTGCCGAGCGCGGCTACGAGGGCACGTCGGTGGAGGAGATCGCACACCAGGCGGGGGTGTCCAAACCCGTCGTCTACGAGCACTTCGGCGGCAAGGAAGGGCTCTACGCCGTCGTCGTCGACCGTGAGATGCGCCGCCTGCTCGACATGGTGACCGGCGCACTCACCGGCGGCCACCCCCGCGAACTCCTGGAGCAGGCCGCCTTCGCCCTGCTGGACTACATCGAGCAGTACACCGACGGGTTCCGGGTCCTGGTCCGGGACTCCCCCGTCGCCCAGTCCACCGGCACCTTCGCCTCCCTGATCAGCGACATCGCCACCCAGGTCGAGGACATCCTCGGCCACGAGTTCGAGCAGCGCGGCTTCGACCCCAACCTCGCCCCGCTGTACGCGCAGGCGCTGGTCGGCATGGTCGCGCTGACCGGCCAGTGGTGGCTGGACGCCCGCCGCCCGCCGAAGGCCGAGGTCGCCGCGCATCTGGTGAACCTGAGCTGGAACGGCCTGTCCGGCCTGGAGCAGCAGCCCCGGCTGATCGGCCACCGCAAGAGCTGACCTGGCGGCGGGCGCGTACGGAGCCGGTCCGGGGCCGGGCCGGAGCCCGTGCGGAACCCGTGCGGGGCCCGTCCGGGAACCCGCCCCGTACGCCGCGGGCGTGTGGTCGACTGGTGCCGTGGAAGCTGTCTGGACGAGTGCCGTGGCGGTCGCCGGCACGCTGCTGGGTTCGGTGCTCACCTACGCCTTCCAGCGCCTCGCGGCCGGCCGCAGCGAGCTGTTCGCGCGGGCCGAGGAACTCCGCAAGGAGCGCGTGGCGACGTACAGCGGGTACGCCGCCGCGGTCGAGGAGTACCGCCACGGTCAGGCCACCCGCTGGTACGTCCGGGCGGAGCGCCCCGACGGCGAGGCGTATCCGCGGGTGCGCGACGAGGCGCACCGGCTGCGGACCGCGGCCCGGCAGGCGCTGTACCGGGTGAAGTTGGTCACCGACGCACCCGACGTGGTCCTCGCCGCGGAGCGGGCCTACCGGTCCACCTGGGACCTGTCGAACGCGGCGGACCAGCGGGAGCACGACACGCGCGACGAGTCGGCCCGCCGGGCCATAGAGGAGTTCGTCTCCCGGGCGGCGCCGCTGGTGCGCTGACGGCGGCGGGCGGCGCCGGTGCTCCCGGCGCCGCCCGTGTACCTGTACGCCCCGCAGGCGCCGCGTGCCTACCAGAGGCGGCGGGCACCCGCCGAGGGGGCGATCGTGAAGTGCCGGGACTGCGGGAGCGCCGCCGCCACCGCCTGCGTGATCCGGTCCAGGTCGCCCGCTTCGAGCAGCACGATCGCCGAGCCGCCGAAGCCGCCGCCGGTCATCCGGGCGCCGAGCGCGCCCGCGGCCAGCGCGGTGTCCACCACGAGGTCGAGTTCCGGGCAGGAGACCTGGAAGTCGTCGCGCAGCGAGACGTGTCCCGCGGTCAGCACCGGGCCGATCTCGCGGACCCGGCCGGCGTCGCACAGCGCGAGTACCTCCTCGACCCGGCGGTTCTCGGTGACGACATGCCGGGTCAGCCGGCGCAGCCGGTCGTCGGGGAGCGCGGCGAGGGCGTCGGCCAGGCCGTCGAAGGCCACGTCGCGCAGCGCGGGCAGGCCGAGCGCGGCGGCGGCGGCCTCGCAGCCGGCCCGGCGCTCGCCGTAGGCGCCGTCGGAGTGCGCGTGCTTGACGCGGGTGTCGACCGCCAGCATCGCCAGCCCCGCGGCGCCCAGGTCGAGCGGCACCTGCCGCTGGGTGAGGCCGCGTACGTCGAGGTGGAGGGCGTGGCCGTCGGTGCAGCAGGCCGAGGCGGTCTGGTCCATGACGCCGACCGGCGCGCCGACGTAGGTGTTCTCCGAGGACTGGCAGAGCAGGGCGAGGTCCTGCCGGGACATGCCGTGCACGCCGTGCAGTTCGGTGAGCGCGAGGGCGGTGACGACCTGGAGCGCCGCGGAGGAGGACAGCCCGCCGCCGACCGGGACGGTGCTGTCGTAGAGCAGGTCGGCGCCGCCGATGTCGTGGCCGGCCTGCCGCAGCGACCACAGGACGGCGGCCGGGTAGCGGACCCAGCCGGGTGTGGTGCCGGGGGCGAGGTCGGCGATCGCGAGTTCGACGGTGCCGTCGTCCATGTCCGCCGAGTGCAGCCGCAGCAGCCCGTCGTCGCGCCGGGCGACGGCCGCGCGGGTGACGTGCGGCAGCGCGAACGGCATCGCCAGGCCGTCGTTGTAGTCGGTGTGCTCGCCGATCAGGTTGACCCGGCCGGGCGCCGCCCACGCGCCTTCGGGGGCGCGCCCGAAGACGTCCTTGAACGCGGCCTCGAATGCGGAGTCGTCAGTCATCGTATGTCGCCCTCCCCGAGCGATCGAGCGAAGTCCCAGGCGTCACGGACGATGCCGGCCAGGTCGGTGCGGGACGGCTGCCAGCCCAGCCGCTCGCGGGCCCGGTCCGCGGAGGCGACCAGCACCGCGGGGTCGCCGGGGCGGCGCGGCTGCGAGGTGGCCGGGATCGGGTGCCCGGTGACCTCGCGGACGGTTTCGATGACCTCGCGGACGGAGAAGCCGTTGCCGTTGCCCAGGTTGCAGATGAGGTGCTCGCCGGCCTGGGCCTTGTCGAGGGCCAGCAGGTGGGCCTCGGCGAGGTCGGCGACGTGGATGTAGTCGCGCAGGCAGGTGCCGTCGGGCGTCGGGTAGTCCTCGCCGTAGACGGCGATCGACGGGCGGCGGCCCTGGGCGACCTGGAGGACCAGCGGGATGAGGTGCGACTCGGGGTCGTGGCGCTCGCCGTGCGCGCCGTAGGCGCCGGCCACGTTGAAGTAGCGCAGCGAGACGGCGGCCAGGCCGTGGGCGGCGCACTCCCCGCTGATCATGTGGTCGACGGCCAGCTTGGTGGCGCCGTAGGGGTTGGTGGGGGCGGTCGGCGCGTCCTCGGTGATCGGCACCGTGGCGGGCTCGCCGTAGGTGGCGGCGGTGGAGGAGAAGACCAGCGTGCCCACGCCCGCGCTGCGCATGGCGGCGAGCAGTTCGAGGGTGCCGGCCACGTTGTTGCGCCAGTACTTCTCCGGGTTCGCGACGGACTCGGCGACCTGGGAGGAGGCGGCGAAGTGCAGCACCGCGTGGTAGGAGCCGTCGAGCACCTTGCCGGCGTCCTGGACCCGGCCCTCGACGAACTCGGCGCCCGCGGGCACCCCTTCGCGTACGCCGGTGGACAGGTCGTCCAGCACGGTCACCTGGTGGCCGGCCTCGACCAGATGCGCCGCCACGACGCCGCCGACGTAGCCGGCGCCGCCGGTGACCAGCAGCTTCTTACGTCCGGGGGACCCGGTGGTGTCGGTCACTTCGTGGCCACCTCTCGCAGTCGCAGCGCCGCGGCCTCCGGAGGCACGTCGTTGACGAACACGCCCATGCCGGATTCGGAACCCGCGAGGAACTTCAGCTTGCCCGATGCGCGCCGAATGGTGAAAAGCTCCAGGTGGAGGGCGAACTCCCGGCGGTCGGCCGCGGTGAAGGGCGCCTGGTGCCAGCCGGAGATGTACGGGGTCGGCGGCTGGTCGGGGCCGAAGATGCGGTCGAAGCGGCGCAGCAGCTCCAGGTAGACGTGCGGGAACTCCGCCCGGGCGTCCTCGTCGAGGCCGAGCAGGTCGGGCACCCGGCGGTTGGGGTAGAGGTGCACTTCGTACGGCCAGTGCGCCGCGTACGGGACGAACGCCGTCCAGTGCTCGCCGGCCAGCACGATCCGGCTGCCGTCGGCGCGCTCGTCGGCGAGCACGTCGTCGAAGAGGTTGCGGCCGGTGGCCGCGCGGTGCTCGGCGAGCGAGCGCAGCATCAGCGCGGTGCGCGGGGTGGTGAACGGGTACCCGTAGATCTGCCCGTGCGGGTGGCCGAGGGTGACGCCGATCTCCTTGCCCCGGTTCTCGAACGGGAAGACCTGGACGACGCCGGGCAGCTGGGACAGCTCGCGGGTGCGGTCGGTCCACGCGTCGAGCACCAGGCGGGCGGCCTGCGGGGTGAGGCTCGCGAAGGACGCGTCGTGGTCGGAGGTGAAGCAGACCACCTCGCAGCGGCCCTTGTCGCCGGTGAGCGAGGGGAAGCGGTTCTCGAAGACGACCACCTCGTAGTCCGCGGCCGGGATCTCGGTCTGCCGCCCCTCGCGCGAGGGACACAGCGGGCACTGGTCGGCCGGCGGGTGGTACGTGCGGCCCTGCCGGTGCGAGGCGACCGCCACGCTGTCGCCGAGCAGCCGGTCGAAACGCGTCTCGGTGGTGGTGGCCACCGGTTCGAGCGGGCGGGGATCGCTCACGTCGCGGACCACGGCGTCGGCTGAGTCGTAGTAGATCAGCTCACGGCCGTCCGCGAGCCGGGTCGGCGTCTTCTTCACCTACGGCACCTCACACCACGATCACTCAACACGCTTCCAACAGAACCGAACACAATGAATCACAACGCAACAGAACAGTCAATGCCGGGGGCCTACGAAGTCACATAGCTTGGTCACGATGGGGGATCGAGCCGTACGCAAGCGCGCCCGACCGCAGCGGGGCACAACCAAACAAAGCCGAACAGACCACGACGCAACGGGGCGCGGAAGCACTCCCCCGGAGCCTCGCCGGGGACACCCCACCCGGGCGAAACCCCGGGACACCCCACTCGGACGAAACCCGGGGGGACAACGGCGCGAGGGACCGCCCGAGCACGGGCGGTCCCTCGGACCGTTCGGAACCGGGCGCCCCGGGCGGTCAGGGGCGCCCCTCGCTCATCGCGTCGGCTCTCCGGCCGCCCGCTCCAGCAGCCCGGTCCGGGCCGCGAGCGCCGCAGCCTCCAGCCGGGAACCCACGCCCAGCTTCATCAGCACCCGCTGCACATGGGTGCGGGCGGTGCTCGGCGCGATCCGCATCCCGGCCGCGATCACCCGGGTGTCCTCACCCTCGGCGACCCGCACCAGCACCTCGACCTCGCGCGGGGTGAGCATGTCCAGCAGCCGGGCCCCCTCGTCGTCGGGCTGCCGGGCCGGGTTGAGCAGCTCGGCGAAGGCGCCCTGCAGCAGTTGCTGGGCCACCGCGACCTCGCCGGTCCTGGCCTTGGCCATGGCCCGCTCGACGCCCTCGATCCGCTCGTCGTGCCGGACGTACCCGGACGCGCCGGCCGCGAAGGCCGCGGCGATCCCGCGCGGGTCGGGCACCGGCCCGAGCACCACCACGGCCACCGCGGGCCGCTCACGCTTGATCCGCGCCACCGTGTCGAACGCGCCGGGCTCGGCGGGCGCGGCGGTACCGAACAGGCACACCTCGGGCGTCCTGTTGAGCACCAGTTCGGCCGCGCCCGCGGCGGGCGCCGCGGCCGCCAGCACGCGGTGCCCGCGCAGCCTCAGCGCCGAAGCCAGCGCCTCGGCGAGCAGCCGGTGGTCGTCGACCACGACGAGCCGTACACCCATCTCGGGTCTCCCCCATCCCCCTGCGGCCCGACGGCCGCCGGTACCGGTCCCCAGTCCATACCGCGACCGGACCGGTCCCAACCGCGCCTGCGGGCGGAAGCACGCGCTCGCCGCGAAAATACCCGCTTCCCGGCGCCGAGCGCGTCCCTACCGGTGGAAACGTGCCACGGTCCTACGATCGGATCGCCCGGTGCGCCCGGTGTCCCCGGAGCGCCCGGTGCGTTCCGGGCCGATGCGCGATCAGCCGTACACCACCAGGTACTTCTGCCCGGTCTCGCCCGCGTAGACGGTCTTGGAGGCCAGGTAGAGGACGTTGTCGTGCCACACCATGTAGCGCTCGTCCCCGAAGGAGTCCAGCTTGTTGTACGCGTCGGACCCGAGCGTCGCGTAGGTGGTCATCGTGCCGTCGCCCGGATCGAGGGTGACGAGCTTGCCCGGCTTGTCGTACGACGGCGCCTCGTACCCGAGCACCTTGCCGTCCTGGAAGCCGATGCCGGTGATGTCGTAGTTGTCGGCCGGCTTGGCGACCCACTTCTGCTTGCCGTCCGAGAGGTTGAAGGCCACGATGCCGCTGAGCACCTTGCCCTCGCCCGCGGTGTCGCCGGCCAGCGTCAGGTAGACGGTGTCCTTGTCCACCAGCACGTCGTGCACGGACTGCACCTCGATGCCGTCGTCATCGATCCGGTACTTCTTGGTGCCCAGCGACACCCGCGACTGCAACCGGCCGTCGACCAGCGACGCCACGTCGGTGTAGATCGTGTCCTGGGTGCCGAGCAGCACCACCACCGGGTCGGTGGAGACGACCGCCGTCACCCGCAGGCCCTCCGGCGCGGCCCAGGTCCACTTCGCGGCACCGGCCTTGGCGGGATCGACCACCTGCACCTTGTAGGAGGTGTCGTAGCCGCAGTCGAGGACGGCCACGAACTGCGCGCCGCCGGCGTACCCGTCGTCCCTGCAGTTGTCGCCGCTGTCGCCGTCGCCGGACTGCCACAACGTCTTCTGCGCGCTGAGCTGGTAGCCGGCCGAGCCCTCGCCCCAGGTGATGCCGACCGAGTCCCCGCTGACCGCCATCTCGGCGTCGCGGTAGCTCGGCGAGCTGTCGCCGCCGGGGAGTTGCGCGGTCCACAGCATCTTGCCCGAGGCCAGGTCGATCGCCATGATCTTGCCGCAGTCGGCGCCGTACTGGATCGCGGTCATGTCGTGGTAGGCGTCGCGCGCCGCGGTGCAGTCCGAGCCGGCGGCCGCCGGGATCGCCCACGCCTGCGCGCCGGTGCCGATGTCGTACCCGACCACCTGGTTGATCTGGTTCTTCACCACGTACTTGTCGGTGAACCAGACGCCCAGCTCGTCCTTCAGGTTGTCCTTCTCCGCGACGGTGTCGGCGTCCTTGTCCCACTTGAAGTCCAGCTGGGACTTGTGCGCGGCGGTGCTCGGACCGCCGCTGGTGCCACCGGAGTTGGCCTGCGGCTTCGGATCGTCCTTGCCGCCGCCCTTGGTCGCGAAGTACACGCCGCCGCCGATCACCAGCACCGCGGCCACCACGGCCGCCACGATGATCACCAGCTTGTTCTTCGACCCGCCGCCACCGGGTATGCCCGGCTGCCCGTAGGGCGGTTGACCGCCGTAGGGGGGCTGCTGGCCGTACTGCGGGGCGGGCGCCTGCTGCGGGTAGCCGTAGGGTCCGGCGGGCGGCGGCGTCTGGCCGTACTGCTGCTGGCCGTATCCGGGCTGCGCGTAGCCCTGCCCGGGTTGCGGCGGCTGCGGGCCGGGGTAGCCGTAGCCGGGCGCGGGTGCCGGCGGGGGCTGCTGCGGCGGCTGTCGGGGTTGCTGGGGCTGCGGCGGCGGTGGGGGCTGCTGCTGGGGGAACGCGGGCTGGGTCGGCGCCGCGTACGGGTTCTGGCCCGGGGGCGGCGGAGAGGCGTACGGGTTGTCCGGCTGCGAAGGGGGCGGCGGCACAGCTCCGCCGGTGCCGCCGTACGGGGGCGGGTTTCCGGGGGGCGGGGGCGGCTGCGACATCAGCTGGTCCTTCTTCGGGCCGGGCGAATGGAGTTCGGGCGAGCGGAGACTCTTTCTATCACCCGCCCCACTTGACTCCCCGGGCCGCCGCTGTTCCGTTACCGGCCCGCTACACGTCCCCCACCAGCGCGCCCGCCGGCGCCCCCGGCACGCTGCCGCCGGGCCCCGCTACGCGTCCTCGGCCAGCTCCAGCCAGCGCGTCTCCAGGTCCTCGCGCTCCTCGCGCAGCGCGCGCAACTCCGCGTCGAGAGCGGCGACTTTCTCGAAGTCGGTGGCGTGCTCGGCGATCCTGGCGTGCAGTTCGCCCTCGCGCTCGCCGACCTTGTCCAACCGCCGCTCCACGCGCTGGAGTTCCTTCTTCGCGGCACGCGTGTCGCGGGCTCCGGCGCCGCCCGGGCCGGAGTTCGCGCCGGCGCCGTCGGCGGTCCGCTGGGCCGACTTCGCCGCCTTCGCCGGCTTCTGGGCGGCGGCGGGCGGCGCGGTGGCGGCGACGAGCGCGTGCCTGCGCTCCAGGTACTCGTCCACGCCGCGCGGCAGCATCCGCAGGGTCCGGTCGCCGAGCAGCGCGAACACCCGGTCGGTGGTGCGCTCCAGGAAGTAGCGGTCGTGGCTGATCACCAGCATCGAGCCGGGCCAGCCGTCGAGCAGGTCCTCCAGCTGGGTCAGCGTCTCGATGTCGAGGTCGTTGGTCGGCTCGTCGAGGAAGAGGACGTTGGGCTCGTCCATCAGCAGCCGCAGGATCTGCAGCCTGCGGCGCTCACCGCCGGACAGGTCGCCGACCGGTGTCCACTGCTTCTCCTTGCCGAAGCCGAACTTCTCGCAGAGCTGGCCCGCGGTCAGCTCCCGGCCCTTGCCGAGGTCGACCCGCTGCCGTACCGACTCCACCGCTTCCAGCACCCGCTGCGTGGGGGCGAGTTCGGCCACCTCCTGGGAGAGGTAGGCGAGTTTGACGGTCCGGCCCACCACGACCCGGCCGTGCGCGGGCTGCCGCTCCCCGTCGCTTGCGGCCGCCTCGCCCAGGGCCCGCAGCAGCGACGTCTTGCCGGCGCCGTTCACCCCGACCAGGCCGATCCGGTCGCCCGGGCCGAGCTGCCAGGTGATGTGCTCCAGCAGCGTCTTGGGGCCCGCGGTGACCGTCACGTCCTCCAGCTCGAACACGGTCTTGCCGAGCCGGGAGTTCGCGAACTTCATCAGCTCGGCGCTGTCGCGCGGCGGCGGGACGTCCTCGATCAGGGCGTTGGCCGCCTCGATCCGGAACCGCGGCTTGGAGGTGCGGGCCGGGGCGCCGCGGCGCAGCCACGCCAGCTCCTTGCGCATCAGGTTCTGCCGCTTGGCCTCCTCGGTGGCGGCGATCCGCTCCCGCTCGGCGCGCGCGAACACGTAGTCGCTGTAGCCGCCTTCGTACTCGTAGACGGTGCCGCGCTGCACGTCCCACATCCGCGTGCAGACCTGGTCCAGGAACCAGCGGTCGTGGGTGACGCAGACCAACGCGGCGCGGCGCGCGCGCAGATGGCCGGCCAGCCACGAGATGCCTTCCACGTCCAGGTGGTTGGTGGGCTCGTCGAGCACGATCAGGTCCTGCTCGCCGATCAGCAGCTTCGCCAGCGCGATACGGCGCCGCTCGCCGCCGGACAGCGGGCCGATCACGGTGTCCAGGCCGCGGTCGAAGCCGGGCAGGTCCAGCGCCCCGAACAGCCCGGTCAGCACGTCCCTGATCCGCGCGTCCCCGGCCCAGTCGTGGTCCGGGCGGTCCCCGACGATCTCCTGCCGGACGGTCGCGGCCGGGTCCAGCGAGTCGCCCTGCGTCAGCACGCCCAGCCGCAGGCCGCCCTGCTGCGTCACGCGCCCCGCGTCCGGGTCCTCCAGCCGGGCCAGCATCCGCACCAGCGTGGTCTTCCCGTCGCCGTTCCGCCCGACCACCCCGATCCGGTCCCCCTCGGACACCCCGAGCGACACCCCTTCGAGCAGCATGCGCGTCCCGTAGGTCTTGCTGACGCTTTCGACATTGACGAGGTTGACGGCCACGGACGGCTCTCTCTTGGGGGACGGGGGTTGTCGTGGGGGACGGGTTCAAGGGTAAACGGGGCGGGGTGGCCGCTGGCGGCGGGGAGCGGAGGAAGCTGGGACGCCGGTGGGGCGGCGAGGTGAGGCGGCGGGCCGGGAGAGCGTCCGCGCCGCGGTGGTGTGCGGGCGGGGCGGGCCCCCGGGAGGGGTGGCGGGTGAGGTGACGGGTGAGGTGACGGGCGGGGTGGCAGGCAGGTGGCGGGGGGCGTGAGGACGGTTACGGGAGGGGCTACCGGTCGGCTTGCGGGAGGACGGTGGCTCCGGCGGCGGGTGCGACCGCGACCCTCGCGGAACCGCCGAGCACGGCCGCGATCTTGGCGGCGCCCTCCTCCTCGGCGGCGAGGAAGGCGACGGTCGGCCCGGACCCGGAGACGATCCCGGCCAGCGCCCCCGCCCCGAGCCCCGCGGCAACGGTGTCGGCCAGGCCGGGACGCAGGGACAGCGCCGCTTCCTGGAGGTCGTTCACCAGCACCCGGGACAGCGCGTGGGCGTCCCCGTCCGCCAGCGCGGCCACCAGCGCCGGGTCGGCCGCGGGCTCGGCCACCTCGCCCGCCAGGTCGCCCGCCCCGCTCTCCCGGCGGAGCCGGTCGCACTCGCGGTACACCTCGGGCGTGGACAGCCCGCCGTCGGCCAGCGCGAACACCCAGTGGAACGCACCGCTGACCTCCAGCGCGGTGAGCCGCTCCCCGCGCCCCACCCCGAGCGCGGCCCCGCCGAGCAGCGGGAACGGCACATCGCTGCCCAGCTCCCCGGCGATCCGCAGCAGTTCCGCCATCGGCGTGCGCAGTCCCCACAGCGCGTCGCACGCGAGCAGCGCACCCGCACCGTCGGCGCTGCCGCCCGCCATCCCCCCGGCCACCGGGATGTCCTTGGCGATGTGCAGGTGGACGCCGGGCTCGATGCCATGGTGCTCGGCGAGCGCGACCGCGGCCCGCGCGGCCAGGTTCGTACGGTCCAGCGGGATGCCGGCGACATCCCGCCCCTCCGCGGTGATCGTCAGCTCATCCGCGGACCTGGCCGTCACACGGTCGTACAACCCCACCGCGAGGAACACGTTCGCCAGGTCATGGAACCCGTCCGGCCGCCGCCCGCCGACAGCGAGCTGCACATTGACCTTGGCGGGCACACGTACGGTCACGGCGGTCACGATCAGATTCTCCTCGGTTCGTACGACGTTCGTCTCTGCGTTCTTCCGGTTCGCCCGCCCGCCCCGCGGCCGGTGGGATCGTCACACCGGCCGGTGCTCGGCGATCGCCGCGAACTCCTCCACCGTCAGCGCCTCGCCCCGCGCCTGCGGCGACACCCCCGCGGCGACCAGCGCCGCCTCGGCGGCCGCCGCCGACCCGGCCCACCCGGCCAGCGCGGCCCGCAGCGTCTTGCGGCGCTGGGCGAACGCCGCGTCGACGGCCGCGAACACCTCGGCCCGGGTCGCCGTGGTCTTCGGCGGGTCGCGCCGCACCAGCGACACCAGGCCGGAGTCGACGTTCGGCGCGGGCCAGAAGACGTTGCGCCCGATCGAGCCCGCACGCCGCACCTGCGCGTACCAGTTCGCCTTCACCGACGGCACCCCGTACACCTTGTTGCCGGGCGCCGCGGCCAGCCGGTCGGCCACCTCGGCCTGCACCATCACCAGGGTCCGCTCGATGGTCGGGAAGGTCGCGAGCATGTGCAGCAGCACCGGCACGGCCACGTTGTAGGGGAGGTTCGCGACGAGCGCGGTCGGCGCCGGGCCGGGCAGCGCGGTCACCGCCATCGCGTCGCTGTGCACCAGCGCGAACCGGTCGGCCCGCTCCGGCAGCCGCGCGGCCACGGTCGCGGGCAGGGCCGCGGCGAGCACGTCGTCGATCTCGATCGCGGTGACCCGGTCCGCGGTCTCCAGCAGCGCCAGCGTCAGCGACCCGAGCCCCGGCCCGACCTCGGCCACCACGTCGTCCGGCCCGACCTCCGCGGTGCGCACGATCCGCCGTACGGTGTTCGCGTCGATCACGAAGTTCTGGCCGCGCTGCTTGGTCGGCCGCACCCCCAGCGCGGCGGCCAGCGCGCGCACGTCGGCCGGTCCGAGCAGGGCGCCGGGCGCGTCGGGGTCTGTCGTACTCACACCCGCAAGGCTATCCGCCGCCCGCACCGGCTCCTACCAGCCGCCGGTCAGTACCCGAAGACCCGCGCCGTGTTCCGCGCCACCGCCGCCGCCAGGGTGTCCTCGTCCTCGCCCCTGGCCGCGGCCATCGCCCGCAGCGTCACCGGGATCAGGTAGGGCGCGTTGGGCCGCCCCCGGTGCGGCACCGGGGTGAGGAAGGGCGCGTCCGTCTCCACCAGCAGCCGGTCCAGCGGCGCGGCCGCCACCGCGTCCCGCAGGTTCTGCGCCGACTTGTAGCTGACGTTCCCGGCGAAGGACAGGTAGTAGCCGCGCTCGGCGCACAGCTTCGCCATGGCCGCGTCCCCGGAGAAGCAGTGGAAGAGCACGGTGTCGGGCGCGCCCTCCTCCAGCAGGATGCGCAGCACGTCCTCGTGCGCGTCCCGGTCGTGGATGACCAGCGCCTTGCGGTGCCGCTTGGCGATCGCGATGTGCCGCCGGAAGGAGTGCGCCTGGGCCTGCGCGCCGCCCGGCCCGGTGCGGAAGTAGTCGAGGCCGGTCTCCCCCACGCCCCGCACCTGCGGCAGCGCGGCCAGCGCGTCGATCTCGTCGATCGCCGCCTCCAGCGCGGCCATCCCGCCCGGTTCCCGGTCGCCCTGGCGTGACCAGTGGTCGGGGTCGCCGTGCACGATCCTGGGCGCCTCGTTGGGGTGCAGCGCCACCGCCGCCCAGATCGCGTCGTACTCCGCCGCGGTCCGCGCCGCCCAGCGCGAGCCCTCCAGGTCGCAGCCGACCTGGATGAGGGTGTGCACCCCGACCGCCGCTGCCGCCGCCAGCGCCTCCTCGACCGTGCCGGACTGCATGTCCAGGTGGGTGTGCGAGTCGGCGACCGGGACGCGCAACGGCTGCGGGGCGGGTGCGGGCTCGGCGCTCTTCTTCGTCGGCTTCGTCGGCATGGGTCCGATCCTAGGGATCGGCGCGACCGGGCCCGTCACGCGGCCGGCGGTCCCCCGCGGGGCCCGTCACCTGCCCGGTGGACCCGGGCGGGGTCCACCGGGTCCCGTCAGACCGCGGGTCCTGCGGGTGTGCCGGGCCCGCCGTGCCTGCGCAGCAGCCCGAGCACCGACCAGTGGTGCGCGTGCGGCTCGGCGTGCGGCGGCCGCGGCGCGTGCCACCGCGACACCACCTCGTCGACCTGCCCGGAGCGCATGATGCGCACCAGGTGGCCGCCGCAGTTCCCGCAGTTGGGACGGGTCAGCGGCGAGGGGACCGCGGTGCCGTCGGCCAGGTACGTGACATAGGGGCGACCCGAGGTGTCGACACGGTGCTCTATCTCGTACGCCTGCTCCCAGCCGTGCCCGCAGTTCATGCACGCGAAGGAGTAGGCCTCCCTGACGTTGTACGCGGAAGCACCGGGTGGCACCGGGTGTCCCGCACTCGTGCTCGCCCCCGTCGCCGTACGTCCGCTTCCGACGGTGTCGCTCATGGCAGCTCCTGCGGCCCTACGGACGCCTTGTCCGACCGGGACTTCCCACCACCAGCGAACGCCCCGCCCGCCCCTCCCGCAGCACACCAGGGAGAGACTTGGGCCAGATTTGGGGCGTATGTGGGAGATCGGCGATATTGCTTTGCCCTGCACCACGTTTATGTCCGTCCTCCCGGGCCGGCCGAAGTTCGCGCCGGTCACGGCCGGAAGCGGGGGAACGGGGGGCGACGGCGAGAGACGGAGGCGACGGCGCGGCACGGCAAGCGACGGCGGGATACGGCGGGGGGCTTCCGGCTGCCTCACGCTTTCCGGGTGGTCCTCACGCCTTCCCGTGCTTCGCCGCCACTACCGCGTCGAACACGTCCCGCTTCGGCACCCCCGCCTCCACCGCGACCGCCGCGATCGCCTCCTTGCGCCGCTCCCCCGCCTCCTCCCGTACCGCCACCCGCCGGGCCAGCTCCTCCGGTGCCACGTCCCCCGCCACCGGCGCCGGGGCGCCCTCGACCACCACGGTGATCTCGCCCCTCACCCGTTCGGCGGCCCAGCGCGCCAGCTCCTCCAGCGGGCCGCGCCGCACCTCCTCGTACGTCTTGGTCAGCTCCCGGCACACCGCCGCCCGCCGCTCGGCGCCGAACACCTCCGCCATGGCGGCCAGGGTGTCGTCGATACGGTGCGGCGCCTCGAAGTACACGAGCGTGCGGCGGTCGGCCGCGACCTCCCTGAGCCGGGCCAGCCGCTCCCCCGGCTTGCGCGGCAGGAACCCCTCGAAGCAGAACCGGTCCACCGGCAGGCCCGACACCGCCAGCGCGGTCAGCACCGCCGACGGCCCCGGCACCGCCGTCACCCGCACCCCGCGCTCCACCGCGGCGGCCACCAGCCGGTAGCCCGGGTCGGACACCGACGGCATGCCCGCGTCCGTCACCAGCACCACCCGGGCGCCGCCCTGCAGCGCGTCGGCGAGTTCCCCGGTGCGGGCGGCCTCGTTCCCCTCGAAGTACGACACCACGCGCCCGGCCGGCTCCACGCCCAGCGCCTGCGTCAGCCGGCGCAGCCGCCTGGTGTCCTCGGCGGCCACCACGTCGGCCGCGGCCAGCTCGGCGGCCAGCCGCGGCGGCGCGTCCGCGACGTCCCCGATCGGCGTGCCCGCCAGCACGAGCAGGCCCTCGCCGGCGGGTACCGTCCGCACCGCGGAAGGGTCGTATCCGATGGGCGCGGGCGCGGTGCCGTTCGTCGTGACGTTCGCGGTGCCGTCACCGGTTTCGTCGGGCCCGGCGTCGTGGGGCTGGGTGTCGTGGGGCTGGGTGTCGAGCGCGTCGCGGCCCGTGCCGTCGGCGACCGTGCCGTCGGCCACGCTCCGCTCCGCTTGCCGGGCCGCCTGCTGGGACGTGTGCCGGGCCGTGCGGTCGGACGGATCTTCGGATGAGCTGGTCACGGCTTGAGTCTAGGCGCGGCCCAGGGGCCGGCTCCGCGCTCGGATTACCGGACAAAGCCGCCCCGGGTGCGGACAGCTCATCGCAATCTCAGACGCTTTCCCTACGATGGGCCGGTGACGAGTGAGACCGTGGCGCAGGACCGTGCCCCAGAGGGCGTCCGGGCACAGGCGGAGCCGAGCGCGTGGGCGCGGCGGCTGCGCGGTTTCGGGCACGTCGAACCGCCCCGGACCGACACCCGCGAGCGCCTGGTCCCGCCGTTTCCCGAACCCGGCACCAGGATCTGGCAGATGCTCGGCCTCGGCCCGCGCCTCGCCCACCTGGCCGCGAAGTGGTCCGGCTGGCTCGGCCCGATCATGGTCGCCGTCCTCGCGGGCGGCCTGCGCTTCTGGCGCCTGGGCAGCCCGCGCGATGTCGTCTTCGACGAGACGTACTACGCCAAGGACGCCTGGTCGATGATCAAGTACGGCTACGAGGGCACGTGGCCGGACGGCAAGGTCTCCAACCCGGAGATCCTCGCGCACCCGCAGGTCATCCCGCTGTCCAAGGTCGGCAGCTACGTCGTGCACCCGCCCACCGGCAAGTGGATCATCGGGTTCGGCGAGTGGATCTTCGGGCTGAACCCCTTCGGCTGGCGCTTCATGATGGCCGTGCTCGGCACCCTGGCGGTGCTCATGCTCTGCCGGATCGGCCGCCGGCTGTTCCGCTCCACCGCGCTCGGCTGCATCGCGGGCACCTTGATGGCCGTGGACGGCCTCGAGTTCGTGATGAGCCGGATCGCGCTGCTCGACCTCGTCATCATGTTCTTCGCACTGGCCGCGTTCGGCTGCCTGCTGGTCGACCGCGACTGGGCCAGAGGCCGCCTCGCGGCCGCCCTGCCGGTCGGTGAGGACGGTTTCGCCGGGCCCGACGACGCCACCGCCTCCCGCCAGGGCATGGGCTGGCGCCCCTGGCGTATCGCCGCCGCCGTCCTCCTGGGCCTCGCCGCTTCCAGCAAGTGGAACGGCATGTACTTCCTGGCCTTCTTCATGATCCTGACGGTGCTGTGGGACGTCGGCTCGCGGCGCGTCGCCGGCTCCCGCAGCCCGTACCTGGCCGTCCTGCGCAAGGATCTCGGCTGGTCGGTGCTGACGATGCTGCCGGTCGCCGTGGTGACCTACCTGATCACCTGGACCGGCTGGTTCATGTCCAGCGACGCCTACGACCGGCACTGGGCGGACGGCCGCGGCGGCTTCTGGTCCTTCATCCCGGCGCCCCTTCGCAGCCTGTGGCACTACGAACACGACGTCTACAAGTTCAACGTCGGCCTGCACACCTACCACCCGTACGAGTCCAACCCCTGGAGCTGGCTGGTCCTCGGGCGGCCGGTCTCGTACTACTTCGAGTCGCCCAAGTACGGGCAGGACGGCTGCACCGCCTCCGAGGGCTGCGCCCGCGAGATCCTCGCCCTGGGCACCCCGCTGCTGTGGTGGTCGGCCTGCTTCGCCCTGGTCTACCTGCTCTACCGGTGGATCGCCCGGCGCGACTGGCGGGCGGGCGCCATCCTCTGCGCGGCCGGCGCCGGCCTGCTCCCCTGGTTCCACTACCAGGACCGCACGATCTTCTACTTCTACGCGGTCGCCTTCGTGCCCTACCTGTGCCTGGCCGTCACCATGATGATCGGCGCCTTCCTCGGTCCACGCGGGGCCACCGAGAGCAGACGTATGTGGGGCGCGGTGGGCGCGGGCACCCTGGTGCTGCTCATCATCTGGAACTTCATCTACTTCTTCCCGATCTACACGGGCATGACGATCCCGTACCACTCCTGGCAGGCCCGGATGTGGCTGGACTCGTGGATCTGACCGGAGCCCGGTACGCGGATGCCCTCAGGTCCTGAAGACCTCAGCAGGACCTGAGGACTTCAGGACATGAGGACCTGAGTACCTGAGGTCTTCAGGAGGTTGGTGCGCGGCCGGCCTCGCCTCACTCAGCCGCCAACGCGTCCGTGAAACCCGAATTGCTGTTCAGAATCCCGCCGTCCACCGGCAAGGTGACCCCGGTGATCCAGGCGGCGTCCCGCGACGCCAGGAACGCGACGGCCGCCGCGATGTCGGTGGGCTCGCCGATCCGCCCCAGCGGATACGACCCGGCGGCCTTCGTGAGGATCTCCTCGCGGCCGGCCCATGCCGGGGTGCGGATCGTGCCGGGCGCCACGAGGTTGACCCGGACCCCGTCCGGCGCCGCGTGCACCGCGAGGGTGCGGGTGAGCGAGACCAGGCCCGCCTTGGCCGCGCTGTAGGAGTGGTTGCCGAAGTACGACAACCCGTTGACCGAACCGATGTTGACGATCGCGCCACGTCGGCGCGGTGCGTTCATCAGATGGGGAAGAGCGGCGCGCGAGCATCTCATCGCACCGCTGAGGGTGACATCCAGGTCGCGCTGCCACTCCTCGTCACTCTCCAGGGTGAAGTCCTCATGGTGCTCGCCGCAGGAGTAGGCGTTGTTGACCAGCACGTCCAGCGTGCCGAACACGTCCACCGCGCGGGTGATCGCCGCGTCCACCGACGCCCGTTCCGCCACATCGCAGCGCACCGCCTCCGCCCGTCCGCCGTCCGCCCGGATCGCGGCGGCCGTACGCGAAGCCGCCACCCCGTCCAGATCGGCGATCAGCACCCCCGCGCCCTCGGCGGCGAACCTGCGCGCCGTCGCCTCACCGATCCCACGGGCCGCCCCCGTCACCACCACGCCGTAGCCGTCGAAGCGTTCAGTCATCCGGTCAGCGTAGGCACTGCCGAACAGCCCTGACCAGAGCTTGTGCACGCGCATCCGCGGTCACGTTGCGCTGCATCCCGTTGGTGACGTACGCGAAGCCGATCCCGGCCTCGGGATCGGCGAACCCCAGCGACCCGCCGCGCCCCGGATGCCCGAACGAACCCGCGGCCAGCAGCGGCGCGGCCGGACCGTGCAGCATGAAGCCCAGCCCGAAACGGGTGTTGACCACCAGCACCCGGTCGGGCCCGTCCGCCTCCACGGTGCGCGCGGCCGCCAGCGTGCCGGGCGCGAACAGCCGCCGGCCCCCGCCCTGGCTCGCCGCGACGGGCCGGCCCTGCTCGACGTCACGGGCCTGCTCGCCCTGCCCGCCCTGCCCGCCCTGCTCGCCCTGCTCGCCCTGCTCGACGTCGCCGACCAGCGCCGCGTAGCAGCGCGCCAGCGACCGCGCGGTCGCGATCGTGCCGGAACCCGCCAGCTGGCCGGCCCGGTAGCCGGGGTCGTTCTCGTCCGGCAGCGGGGTGATCGCGGCGAAAGCCCGGGTGGTCAGCGACGCGGGGTCGGCGTAGGCGTCCTGCACGGTGCGCTTGGGACGGGCCCGCAGCCCGCCGGACGCGGGCGGTTCGGGCGTGGCGACAGGCCCGATCCGGCCGACCCGGTGCTCCTGGTCCGCGGGCAGCCCCAGCCACAGGTCGAGGCCGAGCGGCCCGGCGACCTCCTCGGCGACGTACTGTCCGACAGTCCGACCGGAGACCCGCAGCACCAGTTCCCCGACCAGCCAGCTGAAGGTCTGCGCGTGGTACCCGTGCTCGCGTCCCGGCACGAACAGCGGCGCCTGCGCGGCCACCGCCCGCGGCCCCGACACCCCGTCGACCGCCTCCCGCGGGGTGAGCGGTGTGTCCAGCGCGGGCACCCCGGCCCGGTGCGCCAGCACGTCCCGCACCGTCACCCGGTCCTTGCCCGCCGCCTTGAACTCGGCCCAGTACGTGGCCACCGGCGCGTCGAGGTCCAGTTGCCCGCGCTGGTGGAGCAGCAGCAGGCACACCGCCGCCACCCCCTTGCCCGCCGACCTGACGACCTGCGCGGTCCGCCGTTCCCACGGCCCGCCGCCGTCGAAGCCGGTACGCCCGGCCCACAGGTCCACCACCGGCCGGCCCTCGTGGTGGAGCGCCACGGCCGCTCCGACGTCCCCGCGCCGCAGGAAGTTGTCCGCGAAGGCGTCCCGCACCGGCTCCCAGCCGTCCGCGACCGTCCCGTGCACCACGACACCGGCCGGACCGGCCGAACCGGCCGAACCGTGCGAACCGCCTGCGTCTTCCGCGGCAGGGTCGCCGCCGCCCGCGCCGCGGATGCCGCCGCCCTCGCCGCTCATCTTCTGCCGCCTCCCGAAACACCCGCCGCCACCCGTCCCCGTACTCCCCGATCGTACGAACCGGCGGGCGAGGGCACGCGGCGGGCCCGTAGCGGGACCGTCCCGGTCGTGGTGACCCGGGAACGGCCCCGTCACGGGCCCGGTGGGGGGTTCCGCTGCCTACCTGCCAGGTACTACGACAGCGGCGGGTACGCGTTCTGCAGGAGCTGGTGGAACTGCGCCGAGAACCAGTGGCCCGCGAGCGGCGAGTCCGGCAGCGCGCCGGTCGGGTTGTTGCCGTTGCGCGCGTTGCCGCCGTAGGTCGGGTCGCACATCTGGTCGAAGCCCTTGCCCTCGTCGTTGGCGATGGCCTTGCTCGAACCGTCCGACTCGCCCGGAGGCTTGATCCACACGTAGGCGTCCAGCCCCGCGGCCGGGGCCGCGGTCGGGCGCTCGCCGATGCCGGCACCGGACTGGTTGCACCAGTTGCCGGCGTGGATGCGCCGGTCGATCCGGCCGCCGTCGACGTAGGTGTCCACGCTGGTGGTGGCGCCGGGGGCGGTGGGCCGGGAGGTGCCGCCCCAGCCGTTGCGGCCGGTGTCGATCAGCATGCCGATGGTGCTGTCGAAGCCGACGCTGACCAGTTCGGTGCGCAGCGCGGTGGCGTAGGACTGCTCGTCGACGTAGTTGTTCCAGTCGACCCACTTGGACTGCCGCACCGTGGTGCCGTTGACGTTGTCGGTCACCTTGAAGTTGGGCTCCACGGTGGCGCTGTAGTTCGCCGTGTTGGTGATGAAGCCCTGTACGTCGTGGACGGTGGCGCCACTGGTGGTGGCGGCCTTCAGGAACTCCTGCGCGGCGGGGACGAAGTTGCTGTCCCAGCCGAGCCACGCGTGGTGACCGGCGTCGATGTAGTTGTAGGTGTTGGACAGCGCGCCGAGCTTGGCGAGCGCGTAGCCGACGCCCTTCTCGTAGTTGCCGTTCTGCTTCATCGTCGCGCAGGCGGCGGTGGAACCCGCCTCGCCGCTGGCGTTGGTGACGATGTTCGGCAGCGAGTCCGGCTCGATGATGTTGACGATCCGCAGGTTCGCGTACGCCGGGTCCGACATGATCGACGCGATCGGGTCGATGTACTGCGTCTCGTACGTCGACAGGTCGTCCGGGCCCAGCTCGCCGTTGGAGGCGAGCGCGGCGCAGTCGCGGCCGGGCAGGTCGTAGATGACGAACTCCACGGTCAGCGGCTGGCCGTTGGCTTGGGCGACCGCCTCGTCGAGGTGGTCCTTGAGGCCCATCGCGCCGTCGACGCCGTTGATCGCGGCGATCCGGTCCAGCCAGACCGCGGTCGACTCGTCCGCGATCGCGGCGCCGCCGTCAGCGGACGCCTCGGACGACCACTCCGGGTTGACGTATCCCTTCGCCCCCACGTACGGGTTGTCCACCCGCTGGCCGTCGCCGCCGCTCGGCGGGGTGGTCGGGGGTGTGGTGGGGGGAGTCGTCGGCGGGGTGGTGGTCCCGCCGCCCGTGGTGCCGCCGTCGCCGCCCGCGGCACCGCACGCGACGCCGTTGAGGGTGAACGCCGTCGGAACCGCGTTGGCCCCGCTGTAGGAGCCGTTGAAGCCGAAGTCGACGCTTCCGCCGGACGCCAGCGTGCCGTTGTAGGAGAGGCTGGACGCGGTGACGTCCGAGCCGGACTGGCTGATGTCGGCGCTCCAGCCCTGCGTCACCTTCTGGTTTCCGGCGAACGACCAGCCGACCTTCCAGCTGGTGGTCGCCGCGCCGTTGTTGGTGACCGTCACGGACGCGGTGAAGCCGCTGTCCCACTGGGACGACACGGTGTAGTCGACCGTGCAGGCGCTGGACGCCGCCTGGGCGGTGGTACTGCTCAACGCGGCCGCGACCGCGCCGGAGGCGACGACGAGCGCCCCTGCGGCCAGTGCGGCTGTTCTGCGTCGGATTATCGGAACTGCCATGTGCGAACGACCTCCATTGGGGGGATGGACCTTCGAAGCTCCGTCGAAAGGTCATGGGAGGTGGTGCCGTTGGTGCGGTGTGGAGTTACACGCTCTTAACGTGGGAGCGCTCCCATAGTGGGGAGCCGCCCCGCTCCTGTCAATGCTTGAAACACGACGAGGACACAGGCGCCGGTCGCCACCCAGGTCACGGCACGCCGCCGCAGGGCGCGAGCCGGATGCCGCCGCATGGGCCGCGGGCGAGATCGTTGACGTACCGTCAATAGATTTACAGAACCGCTGATTGACGAGCTGTCAGGCAGCGGGCCGATCAGGCTCCCGCGGCCGTACGGGTGAGGTCGCGGGCGCCGGCGGACAGGCCGTCAGGTCACCTGAACGAGTGGGTTCGCGGGCACATCATGTGCTCGGCGCGTGCCCTCATCTCGGCATCACACCCATGCGTCGCATGCCGCCGAGGCGCATGCGTCGTACGCATCCCGCCCACCGCTCCCCTGCCCCGCGACTCCCGCCGCCCGTCACACTCTGTCGCCGATCCGGGGTGCACGCCGGCCGGTCGCGGATACGTCCGGGCCGCCCGCCCGAGGAGCCTCGAAGCCGGGTTCGCCACAACCCCTGACCGCGGGAGCGTGCTCGCGTAACGTGCTGCCCTAAGGTTTCTACCGGCGAGTAAGGATGACCGAGGGAGCGGGTCGATGGCGCTGGACGCGGACGTCGTGGTGGTGGGCGCGGGGTTGGCCGGGCTGGTCGCCACGGTGGAACTGGCCGAGGCAGGCCGCAAGGTGATCCTCGTCGACCAAGAGCCGGAGACGTCGCTGGGCGGCCAGGCGTTCTGGTCGTTCGGCGGGCTGTTCTTCGTCGACTCTCCCGAGCAGCGCCGGATGCGGATCAAGGACAGCGCGGACCTGGCCTGGCAGGACTGGCTCGGCACCGCCGGCTTCGACCGCCCCGAGGACCACTGGCCGCGGCGCTGGGCCGAGGCGTACGTGCACTTCGCCGCCGGTGAGAAGCGCGCCTGGCTGCACGAACGCGGCCTGCGGGTCTTCCCGGTGGTCGGCTGGGCCGAACGCGGCGGCTTCCTCGCGACCGGCCCCGGCAACTCGGTGCCGCGCTTCCACATCACCTGGGGCACCGGCCCGGGCGTCGTCGCGCCCTTCGAGCAGCGGGTACGCGACGCGGTCGCCGGCGGCCGCGTCGAATTGCGCTTCCGGCACCGGGTGACGGCCCTGACCAAGACCGGCGGCGCCGTGGACGGTGTGGCGGGCGAGGTGCTGGCGCCCAGTGGCGTACCGCGCGGCGTGGCCAGTTCCCGTGAGGTGACGGGTGCCTTCGAACTGCGCGCGCAGGCCGTGGTGGTCACATCCGGAGGCATCGGCGGCAACCACGACCTGGTGCGCGCCGCCTGGCCCGAGCGCCTGGGCACCCCGCCTGCCAAGCTGCTTTCCGGAGTCCCCGCGCACGTCGACGGCCTGATGCTGGGCGTCACCGAGGCGGCGGGCGGCCGTCTGATCAACGGCGACCGCATGTGGCACTACACCGAGGGCATCGAGAACTGGAATCCGATCTGGGCCCGGCACGGCATCCGCATCCTGCCCGGCCCGTCGTCCCTGTGGCTCGACGCGACCGGCAAGCGGCTGCCGGTGCCGTACTTCCCCGGCTTCGACACGCTCGGCACCCTGGAGCACATCATGGGCACCGGGCACGAGTACACGTGGTTCGTCCTCACCCAGAAGATCATCGAGAAGGAGTTCGCGCTGTCGGGCTCCGAGCAGAACCCGGACCTGACCGGCAAGAGCGTGCGCGAGGTGCTCAAGCGGGTGCTGCCCGGCGCCCCGGGGCCGGTCGAGGCGTTCAAGCAGCACGGCGTCGACTTCGTGGTCGAGCGCGACCTCGGCGCCCTGGTGCGCGGCATGAACGCGGTCACCGGCGACGGGCTCATCGACGAGGCCGCGCTGCGCGGCGAGATCGAGGCCCGCGACCGGGAGATCGCCAACACCTACACCAAGGACCTCCAGGTGACCGCGATCCGCGGCGCCCGCAACTACATCGGCGACAAGCTGGTGCGCACCGCCTCCCCGCACCGCCTGCTCGACCCGAAGGCCGGCCCGCTGATCGCGGTCCGGCTCAACATCCTCACCCGCAAGTCGCTGGGCGGCCTGGAAACGGACCTGGACGGCCGTGTGCTGGCCGGAACCGCTCCCGGCGGCGACGAGGGCGCCGGCGGCCGCGGCGCGCCCCTGGCGGGCCTGTACGCGGCGGGCGAGGCGGCCGGTTTCGGCGGCGGCGGCATGCACGGCTACCGCTCGTTGGAGGGCACGTTCCTCGGTGGCTGCCTGTTCTCGGGCCGTACGGCGGGACGCGCGGCGGCCCGCGCCACGTCGTAGGCACGTCGTCGGCACGCGTAGGCATGCACAGCGCGCGGGACGCAGGCGTGTGTGCCGCTCCAGGTGCGGGCCCCGCCGCTGCCTCCGTACGCCCCCGCGTCCGCATGCCCGGCGCGGGGCGTACGGAGGCAGCCCGGGGGCGTGCGACGGCGTGAAAAGTTGCCCGTCCCGCGGGCGCCCCGAACCATGGGTGAGGTGAGCGACGGCGCGTACCTCCGGTTCCCGCACCTGCACGGCGACCTGCTCTGCTTCGCCGCGGAGGACGACATCTGGGTGGCCCCGCTCGGGCCACCGGGTGCGCCGCCCGGCCGCGCCTGGCGGGTGACCGCCGACCGCACGAGAGTGGGCGTCCCCCGCCTCTCGCCCGACGGCAGCTCCATCGCCTTCACCACCTGGCGGAGCCTTGACCCCGAGGTGTACGTCGTCCCCGTGGACGGAGGCGCCCCGCGGCGGCTGACGTTCTGGGGCAGTTCCGACACCCGGGTGTGCTCCTGGACGCCGGACGGCGACATCCTGGCGGTGTCGTCGCACGGGCAGCCGTTCGCCTACCACACCTGGGCACACAGCGTGCCGACCGAGCACGAGCCCGGCGGTCCGCTGCCCTGGGGGCCGGTCTCCGACATCGCCGTGCACGACTGCGACGACGGGGAGCGCCGCACCCTGCTCCTCACCGGCACCCCGCCGCACGAACCGCACGCCTGGAAGCGCTACCGCGGCGGCGCCACCGGTCGCCTGTGGCTGCACGGCGAGCGGCTCGTGCCCGATCTCGACGGCCATCTGGCCTCCCCGATGTTCGTCGCCGGCCGCATCGCGTTCCTCTCCGACCACGAGGGCATCGGCAACCTGTACTCCTGCCGTCCCGACGGCAGCGACCTGCGCCGCCACACCGACCACGCCGACTTCTACGCGCGCTCCGCCGCCACCGACGGCAACCGTGTCGTCTACCAGTGCGCGGGCTCCCTGTGGCTCGTCGACGACCTGGCCGCCGATGCCGAGCCCCGACGCCTTGACGTCCGCCTCGGCGGACCGCGCAGCGGACGCCGCCCCTACCAGGTGCCGGCTGCCGCGAACCTCGACGGCCTGGCCATGGACCGCACCGGCCGCGCCAGTGCCGTCTGCGTACGCGGCAGCCTGTACTGGCTCACCCACCGCGACGGCCCGGCCCGCACCATCAGCGACGTCCCCGGTGCCCGGGTGCGCCTGCCGGAGATGCTCGGCGACACCGGCCTGGTCGCCTATGTCACCGACGGCGAGGGCGAGGACGGCATCGAACTCGCCCACCTGCCGGGGCGCGCCTCCCGGGCGCTGACCCGCGGCCCCGAGGGCGCGGGTGACGTTCCCGGCGACTTCACCGCCGAACTCGCCTTCGCCCCGCGGGCCGGCGCCGGCGCCGACGCGGACGCCGATGTCGACGTCGTCCCGGTCGGCGGGCGCACCATCGGCGGGCCGGTCCGCTGGACCAGCGACCTCACCCGTACGAGTGGGTCGGCGGGCGCGGATGTGACGCCGGGCGAGGTCACCCGCGCGGGTGACGCGAGCTCCCAGTCGTACGCCCCTGGCAGCAGCGACGACGGCCCGGACGACGGTCGGGAGGAAGCGGACGACGAAGGCGGCGGCAAGGGCGGCGGGCGACAGCGCGGTACCGGTGGCGCCACCCACCCGAGCCCGTTCGGCGACGCGCCCGACACCCCCCACGCGCGGCTGGCCGTCGGGCGTCTGGGCCGCGTCACCGAGATGGTCTCCTCACCCGACGGCGCCGTCCTCGCCGTCGCCTCCCACGACGGTCGGCTGCTGCTCGTCGCCACCGGCGAAGGCGACACCGACGACGAGTACGGCCCGCCCCGCCCACCCGTGGTCACCGGCGCGGTCGACGAGCTTGTCCGCTCCACCAACGGCCCGGTCCGCAACCTCGCCTTCTCCCCCGACTCGGCGTGGCTGACCTGGTCGCACCCTGGCGTCGGACGCTCGCTTCGCTCCATCAAGATCGCCCGGCTCGCCGACCATACGATCATCGACGTCACCAACGGCCGTTTCGAGGACGAGCAGCCCGTCTTCACCCGGGACGGCCGCTACCTGGCCTTCTTGTCATGGCGCGGCTTCGACCCGGTGTACGACGTCCATACCGGCGACCTGTCCTTCCCGCTGGGCTGCCGCCCTTACCTGGTGCCGCTCAACTCCGCCACGCCGTCACCGTTCGCGCTGCGGGTCGACGGCAGCCCGGTCGGCACCGGTCTGGACCCGGGCGAGGGCGGCGGCGACGGACCGGTCGTGGTGGAGGCTGAGGGGCTTCCCAGCAGGGTGACGCCCTTCCCGGTGGCCGCGTCCAAGTACAGCGCTCTGGAGCCCGTACAGGGCGGTCTGGTGTGGCTGCGGTGGCCGATCTCCGGTGCGCTCGGCGAAACGTTCGTCAACCCGACCGACCCGTCGGCCCGCCCCACCCTGGAGCACTTCAACCTCGGCAAGTCCAAGCGCACCGAACTCGTCCGCCACATGGACTGGTACGCCGTCAGCGGCGACGGCCTGCGGCTGGCCGTCTTCGACGAGGGCGAACTCGCTGTCCTGCCCGCCACCGAGCGCGGCGACGACGACTCCACCGTCTACGTCGACATGCGCCGCATCCTGCACGAGGTGGAACCGACCGCCGAGTGGCGCCAGTCGTACGCGGAGGCCGGCCGCCTCATCCGCGACTACTTCTGGGCGCCCGACATGTGCGGCGTGGACTGGCCGGCGATCCTCGACCAGTACCGGCCCCTGGTCGAACACGTCGCCACCCCCGACGAGTTCGCCGACCTGCTGCGCGAGGTGCTCGGCGAACTCGGCACCTCGCACGCCTACGTTCAGCCCGCCCGCCGCAACGAGGGCCCGCCCCACTACCAGCGCCCCATCGGCCTGCTGGGCGCCGACTTCCAGCACAACAAGGACGGCACCTGGACCGTGGCCCGCATCCTGCCCGGCGAGTCGTCCGACTCCAAGGCGCGCTCGCCGCTGGCCGGCACCGGCATCCGCGAGGGCGCGATCCTCACCCACATCGACGGCCGCCGCGTCGACCCGCAAGCGGGCCCGTACCCGCTGCTGTCGGGCGCGGGCGGCACCACCGTGGAACTGACCTTCACCCCGCCCGGCGGCCGCGGCGCGCCCCGCCGGATCGCCGTGGTGCCCCTGGTCGACGAGCGGCCGCTGCGCTACCAGCACTGGGTGGCCAAGCGGCGCAGCGTCGTCCGGCACCTGAGCGGCGGCCGCTGCGGTTATCTGCACATCCCCGACATGGGCGGCTCGGGCTGGGCGCAGTTCAACCGCGACCTGCGCAAGGAAGTCGCCTACGACGCCCTGCTGGTGGATGTGCGCGGCAACGCCGGCGGCAACATCAGCGAGCTGGTCATCGAGAAGCTCACCCGTACGGTGCTCGGTTGGGACGTCACGCGCAACGCGCAGCCCGTCTCCTACGCCGGCAACGCCCCCCGCGGCCCGGTGGTCGCGGTCGCCGACGAGGCCACGTCGTCCGACGGCGACATGATCACCGCGGCCTTCAAACTGCTGCGGCTCGGCCCGGTGGTCGGCCTGCGCACCTGGGGCGGCGTGGTCGGTATGACCGGCCGCCACCGCCTGGGTGACAACACGGTCATCACCGTCCCGATGAACGCCGCCTGGTTCGACGCCTACGGCTGGTCCATCGAGAACCATGGTGTCGCGCCCGACATCGAGTGCCTGCGCACGCCGCTGGACTGGGCCGAGGGCAGGCACGGCCAACTCGCCGTCGCCGTACGCGAGGCGCTGTCCCTGCTCGGCGAACACCCCGCTGCGGTACCCCCCGACCTGTCCTCCCGCCCCAACCGCGCCCGCCCGCCGCTTCCTCCGCGCGCCTAGGAGCGCCGGGCGGCACCAAGGAGCACCGACGCGGCGCCGCCAGGTCCGGGTTGCACGGCTTCGCATCCTTGGTGGCGGTCCGCCACCATGGGCGCGGGAGCCGGCGTCCGGGCTCGACGTCCGCCGCAGGGCACGCAGAAGGGGCGCCCGCAGGGGCGCCCCTTCCGTGTCACGGCGTTCTCGGTGTCCGCGCGATGCGCGACGCCGAGGTCAGCTCAAGCGGACGTCAGGCCCAGTCGTCCTGGTTGTCGTCCTCGGACTCGCGGCCCATGCGACGCGACGCCTGGTCCTCGAGGTCGGAACGACGCTCCTGCCCCTCCTGCTGCATGCCGCGCTGGGCCTGCTCGGGGTTCTGGGCGGCAGCGGACTTGTTCCGCTTGTCGCCCTGCGCGCCCTTGGCCTGCTCGGCATAGTCCTCGGCCTTGTCCTTGAACTGATCGAAAGCGCCCATGGCTACTCCTCCTGGAGTTTTGTGGGGATGGGGCCTCGACAAGACTTACATGGCCGGACACCCCCCGCATCCTGGGACAATAACCCCAGGTCAGCGAGCGATTACAGCTACGGAGCGTGATTTGCGGAGGTTCGCGCCGACTCGTCCGCGGCGCCTCCCCTGCCCACTAGGCCGCGCCGGACCCCGGCCGCCCGGGCCAGTGCCGGCGCGGCCCGGCGCATCTCCCGCTGCCCCAGCGCGCCGCCGATGACGGAGGGCAGGTAGCCGCGCACCGGCTGCATGCCGCGTAGCCACCACTGCGCGTACACGTGAGGCGATCGTCGTACGATCCCGGCGACGATCCGCTCGACCGCCGGTTCCAGCGGGTACGTCCGGTTGGTCGGCCACGGCAGTCGCGCGCGCATGGCCCGCAGCGCGTCGTCCTCGTCGGCGCCGCGCACCATGTCGGTGTCGGTCCAACTGAGGTAGCCGACGCCCACCTTGACGCCCTTGGGGCCCATCTCGGCGCGCAGGCTGTGCGCGAACGCCTCGACACCCGACTTGCTCGCGCAGTACGCGGCCATCAGGGGCGCGGGGGTGATCGCGGCCAGCGATGCGATCTGCAGAAAATAGCCGTGCGAGTCAACGAGTGCCGGCAGGAACGCCCTTGCGGTCGAGACGCTGCCCAGCAGGTTGACCTGGATCACCCGATCGAAGGCGTCGGGGTCCGATTCGAGGAACGGCCCGCCGGTGGCGACACCGGCGTTGGCGACGGCGACGTCGATCCGCCCGAAGCGCGCGCGCACGTCGGCGGCCACCTCGGCCATCGCCGCCCGGTCGGTGACGTCGGCGGTCCAACTGGCCGCCTCGCCGCCCAGTGACGCGGCGACGTTCTTCAGTTCATCGGGTTCGAGGCCGACCAGGGCCAGCCGGGCGCCACGCGCGGCGAGTTTGCGGGCGAGCAGCTCACCGACACCGCGAGCCGCACCGGTGACCACCACGACCCGGCCGTCCAACGATGATCCGCTCATGCGCTCTTCTCCTGTTCGCCGGCCGCCGCGGCCCCACCGCTTGTCGTACGTTCCGATCCCGCGTCACCCCGCGCCAGATGATCAGCCGCCAGGGTGCGTATCAGCGCCTCTACGGCGGGCGTGTCCTCGACCGGCGTCATGTGACCGCGGCCGGGCAGTTCGGTCAGTCCGACGCAGTGCGGCAGCGCAGCGGCGATGCGGTGCGAGTGCACCTTGGGAGTCAGTTTGTCGACCGTTCCGACGACAACCGCGGTGGGCGCGGTGAGCGCGGCCACTTCGGCGTCCAGGTCCAAGACGGCCTGCACCTTGCCCCACGCGGAACGCGGCCGCGCCCGGCAGGCGTGCACGATCCGAGCGCAGAAATCCACCTGTTCGGGTGTCGAATCCGGGCCCATCACCCCGTACTTCAACACCGCCTTGGCCATCGGCGTGACCGGGCCCAGCGGCAGGCTCGAGACGAGGATCTGGCGGTGCAGCACCCGCCGCAGCCACCGGGCGCTCAGTCGCGGCGGCAGCACCTGCGTCGATCCGATCAGCCGGCTGGCTCCGGTACTCACCAGCAGCACGGCGGCGGTACGGTCGCGCACGAACTGCCGTTCGGCGGCTGCCATGATCGTCATACCGCCCATGGAGTGGCCGACGAGCAGGGCACGTTCACCCTCGGGCAGCACGGCATCCAGTACCGCCTGCAGATCATCGGCCATTATGGCCGTGCTGTAACCCTTGCGGGTGGCGGGCGCCGCACTGAGACCATGGCCGCGCTGGTCGTAGGCGATCAACCGGAAATCCGATGACAGGGCCCGCACCATCGGCGCCCAGAACAGCGTCGAACACGTCCACCCGTGCACCAGTACGACTGTCGGAGCGTCGGTGCGGCCGTACTCCTCCACGTTCAGGCGCGTGCCGTCCGCGGAGACCGCGGTCAGCGCCCTGCGCGGCTGTACAGCCTCGTATGTCGCGGTCATGACGCCACCTTCGCGGCCGGCCCGGTCACGGACTCGACGGACGACTGGCCCGCGGGGGCCAGCAGGTTGTATTCGGAGAGCTTCAACTGCCTGGTGGCGCGCCGGAACTCGGCAGTGGTGCCGGGCCACGCCGTGGTGTTGCGGCCGTTGGCGTCCAGGTACCAGCTCTTGCAGCCGCCGGTGTTCCACACGGTGCGCGAAGCGCGGCGCTGCATCTCCTCGTTCCACGCGGCGACCGCCGCCGGCTTGGCGTCCAGGGCCGCGGCACCGGAACGCTCCAGGGTGCGCAGGTAGTCGGCGACATAGTTGAGTGATGATTCGATCATCAGGATCATCGAGCTGTTCCCGAGACCGGTGTTCGGTCCGATGATGAACAGAAGATTCGGGAAGCCGTCGACGGCACAGCCGCGCAGCGCGGCCATGCCGCTCTTCCAGTGCTCGCTGAGACTGCGGCCGTCCGATCCGATGACCCGATCGCCGATCGGCATGTCGGTGACATGGAACCCGGTGCCGAAGATGATCGCGTCGACCTCGCGCTCGGTACCGTCGGCCATCACCACCGATGAGCCGCGCACCTCGCTGAGCGCCGAGGTGACGACCTCGGTGTTGGGTTGTGAGAGCGCCGGATAGTAGGTGTTGGACAACAGAATGCGCTTGCATCCGATGGTGTAGTCCGGTGTGAGGCGAGCCCGGAGCCCAGGGTCCTTGACGGACCGCCTCAGGTGGCCGCGTGCGATCCGCTCGGCCGCCTTCATCAGTTTCGGCTGCTTGACGAACGCGCCGACCTGGAACTCCCGGATCAGCCACAGCGCGCCGCGCCGCAACTTCGCGGTGCCGGGCACCGTGCCGTGCAACCACCGCTCCGCCGCGCCTATCGGCCGGTCCACCCGTGGCATCACCCACGGCGGGGTGCGCTGGATGACGGTCAGCTTCCCGACCTCCGGCTGGATCGACGGCACGATCTGGATCGCCGACGCCCCGGTGCCGACCATGGCGACGCGCTTGCCCTTGAGGTCGAAGTCGTGCTCCCAGCGCGAGGAGTGGAACACCCGCCCAGGAAAGTCCTCGATCCCCGGCACGTCCGGGATCTTCGGGTCGGACAGCGGCCCGGTCGCGGAGACCACCACATCGGCGGTCAGTTCGCCGGCGGCCGTCGTCAGATGCCAGTGCCGCGCGTCGGCGTTCCAGCGCGCCTGGAGCACCTCGGCGCCGAAGCGCAGGTGCGGCCGCAACCCGAAGGTGTCGGTGACCCGTTCGAGGTACGCGCGGATGTGCTCCTGGCCGGAGAAGGCGCGCGGCCAGTCGGGGTTGGGTGCGAACGAGAACGAGTAGAGGTGGGAGGGCACGTCGCAGGCGCAGCCCGGGTAGCTGTTGTCGCGCCAGGTGCCGCCGACCGCGTCCGCGCGCTCGAGGATCACGAAGTCGGTGATCCCTTCCCGCCGCAGCCTCACCGCGGCCCCTAGACCGCCGAAGCCGGACCCGATCACCGCCACCCGCACGTGTTCGATGTCGTCGTCCATGGCACCGCCTTCCCGCTTCTCTCAATCGCGCCAGCAATCACTGGCACAGTCGGACTGTAAGGCACCGGGCGTTACCTCCGGTAGGGGTAGGTCCGGATTTCGGCCGCCCGCCGCGCCCGCAAGCGCCCGGCGCCGCCCCCGGAACACGCGTGACAAGTGCTCCCCCAGAGGAGCACCCCGGTCGGCCGCGGAGAAGGATTTCTGCACCCCCTAGGCTGGCGACGTGGACGACAACGCGACCGTGCCGCGCGAGTACCGCGTCGAGGAACTGGCCGAAGCAGCCGGCATCCCCGTCAGGACACTGCGGTTCTACCGCGAAAGGCGCCTGCTCCCGCCCCCGCGCCGCGAAGGACGGATCGCGTGGTACTCCGAGGACCACCTCGCGCGGCTGCGCACCATCTCCGCCCTCCTGGAGCGCGGCCACACCCTGGGCGGCATCGCCGAGCTGATCGCGGCCTGGGAGCAGGGCCGCACCCTGGACGGTGTCGCCGAACTGCTCGGACTGGAGGGCGCACTCGCCATCCCCTGGTCCGAGGAGACCCCGGTAAGGCTCAGCCCCCAGGAACTCGCCGATTACTTCGGTGAGGACATAAGCCCCGAGAACCTCACCGACTCCCTGGAGATCGGCTACATCGCGGTCGACGGTGAGCAGGTCGTGCACGTCAGCCGCCGCCTGCTGGACGCCTCCGCCGCGCTCGTGCGCGAAGGCGTGCCGCTGTCCGCGGTCCTGGCCGCGGGCCGGGAGGTACGCAACCACGTCGACGCGATGGCCGACCTGTTCACCCAGGTCATCAAATCCCACGTCATGGGCGACCTGACCGGGCTGACACCCGGCGACGCCCACCGCATCGCCGAGTCCCTGCACCGGCTGCGCCCGCTGGCCAAGAACATCGTCGACGCGGAGATGTCACTCGCCATGGACCGCAAGGTGCGCGCCGAGATCGACACCTGGATGCGAAGCCACACAGAGCCTCCCCCCGGCACCCATGGCGACGCCCCCGGCACCGCGCACGACCGCGACGCCGACGCGGCTCCCGGCCCCGCCGGCGATGAACGGCCGCAGCGGCCGTGCGCGCCTCCCCTCACGCCAGAACCCTGACCCTCGCCCCGCGCGCGTCGCACCGTACGACCTGAGACAGTGGAAACGGCCCATCGATCGGGAGGTGCCCCGTGCAACAGCCTCAAGACGCCAACGCCGAACAGGCCATCCTGGGTCGCATCAGTGCGATGGTCTCCGACGAGAAGGCCCTGCGGGACCTGCTCGCGGGAGGCGACGACGAGGGCGGCGACCAGCGCGAACGCCTCGCCGCCCTGGAGCGCGAACTCGACCAGTGCTGGGACCTGCTGCGCCAGCGCCGCGCCCTGTCCGAGGCCGGCGAGGACCCAGGAGGCGCGCGCGTACGGCCCTCCTCGACCGTTGAGGGCTACCGTTCGTGAGCCCCGCCCCCGACGACCTCACCGTCGTCGACGCCCCCGCCGCACAGCGCTACGAAGCCCGCACGGACGGCGACCTGGCCGGCTTCGCCGCCTACCTGCGCGGCGACGTGCTGATCGCGTTCGTCCACACCGAGGTGCAGGAGGGCTACGAAGGCCGCGGAATCGGCTCGGCGCTGGCCCGCGCCGCCCTCGACGACGCCCGTGCCCGCGGGCTCGGTGTCCTGGCGATCTGCCCCTTCATCGACGAGTGGATCAGCAAGCACCCCGATTACGAGGACCTGCGCTACGCACCTGACAGCAAGGTGACGGACTAGGCACCCTGGATGTCGGGCCACGCGTCCATGGATGCCAGGCCGACACCCGGCTGGCACCCATGGAGGCAAGTCGGCCCGTCGTAGCGTCCGTGCAGCGCGCGTGCCGCCCGCACTGAGGTCCATGTCGGATTCTCGCCAGACCGACGCTGTGACGAGGCGCGACACTGGACAGGTGCATACGGACTTCGACGCCTGCGTGCGGGCCGTGCAGTCGAAGGATTCCCGTTTCGACGGGTGGTTCTTCACCGCGGTGCTGACCACGCGTATCTACTGCCGGCCGAGCTGCCCGGTCGTGCCGCCGAAGGTCGAGAACATGACCTTCTACCCGAGCGCGGCAGCCGCCCAGCAGGCCGGGTTCCGCGCCTGCAAGCGCTGCCGCCCCGACGCCAGCCCCGGCTCGCCGCAGTGGAACGAGCGCGCCGACCTCGTGGCCCGGGCCATGCGGCTGATCGGCGACGGCGTGGTCGACCGGGAGGGCGTACCGGGCCTGGCATCCCGACTCGGCTACAGCGCGCGGCAAGTCGAGCGCCAACTGCTCGCCGAACTGGGCGCAGGGCCCCTGGCACTGGCCAGGGCCCAGCGCGCGCAGACGGCGCGGCTGCTCATCGAGACGACGGCCATGCCGATGAGCGAGGTGGCGTTCGCGGCCGGTTTCGCCAGCATCCGCACCTTCAACGACACCGTGCGGGAGGTGTTCGCCCTGACCCCGGGCGAGTTGCGCGCCAGGGTCGCCAAGGGCCGCCCGGCCGCCGCCGTGGGCTCGATAGTGCTGCGGCTGCCATTCCGCCGCCCGCTCAACCCGGACAACCTCTTCGGCCACCTCGCGGCCACCGCCGTCCCAGGTGTCGAGGAGTGGCGCGGCGGCGCGTACCGGCGCACGCTGCGGCTGCCCAACGGCCCCGGCACGGTGTCGCTGCGACCGGGACCCGACCACATCGGCTGCCGGCTGTCGCTGACCGACTGGCGTGACCTGGGGCAGGCGATCAGCCGCTGCCGGCGCCTGCTGGACCTTGACGCCGACCCGCTCGCCGTGGACGCGCTCCTGTCCTGCGACCCGGTGCTGGCGCCCCTGGTGGCCAAAGCACCGGGACGCAGGGTGCCGCGGGTCGCCGATGGGCCGGAGTTCGCAGTGCGCGCGGTGCTCGGCCAGCAGATCTCGACGTCCGCGGCGCGCACCCACGCAGGGCGCCTGGTGGCGGCGTACGGGGAGCCCGTCGCGGACCCGGGCGGCGGCCTCACCCACCTGTTCCCCTCACCTGAGACGCTCATCGAGCGCGCCCCCGCGTCACTGGCGATGCCGCAGACCCGCAAGGACACCCTCGCAGCGCTGCTGCGCGCCCTGGTGGACGGCGAACTCGACCTGGACGTCGGCAGCGACTGGCAGCGCGCCAGGGCCCGGCTCACGGCCCTTCCAGGCTTCGGGCCGTGGACCGTGGAGACCGTCGCCATGCGCGCGCTCGGCGACCCGGACGCGTTCCTGCCCACCGACCTCGGTGTCAGGTACGCGGCCCGCGACCTCGGCCTGCCCGTCACCCCGGCCGCGCTGACCCGCCACGCCGCCGCCTGGCAGCCCTGGCGCGCATACGCGACGCAGTACCTGTGGGCGACGGGCGATCATCCGATCAACGTGCTCCCCGACGACGACCACCCGGCCGCCAAACCCTCCGACGACCGCGCCACTTCAGTTCCGGAAGGCACCGCACCATGAGCACCATGACGACGACCACGACGGCGTCGGCCGTCCACACCGTGGTCGACAGCCCTTGCGGCCCCCTCACGCTGGTCGCCCGGGAGGGTGAACTCAGCGGCCTCTACATGACCGACCAGCGGCACCTCCCGCCCCTGGCGAGCTTCGGCCCGCGCGCCGGCCTGCCCGCCTTCGACCGCGCCCAGGAACAGCTCGCCGCCTACTTCGACGGCGAACTCACCTCTTTCGACCTCGCCCTGCACATGTTCGGCACACCGTTCCAGAAGCGCGTGTGGGCGGCACTGTGCGGCATCCCGTACGGCGAGACCGTCACCTACGGCGAACTCGCCGCGGAGATGGGGCGCCCCACCGCCTCCCGCGCGGTCGGCCTGGCCAACGGCAAGAACCCGATTGGCATCATCGTCCCCTGCCACCGTGTCGTCGGCGCCGACGGCAGCCTCACCGGATACGGCGGCGGCCTCGCCCGCAAGCAGTGGCTGCTCGACCTCGAACGCGGCGCACACCAACCGACCCTGACGTGACGTCACCCGCGCGGGTGACATGCCGCCGTCTCGCCACTTGGGCCCAAGGGCCCCGGCCGGTCACCACGACCGGCCGGGGCCTGCACCTGCTGCGCTACGACAGCGGCGGCTGTCAGACCCGCATGCCCTCCAGGTCCTCCTCGTCCTCGTCCGAGGACGCAACGAGACTCGGCCGCTCGGCGAGGTTCTTGCGCAACTGCTCGCCCTCGACGTCGACGTTGGGCAGTGCGCGGTCCAGCCAGCGCGGCAGCCACCACGCGGACTTCCCCAGCAGCGCGAGCACCGCCGGCACGATCGTCATCCTGACGACGAACGCGTCGAACGCGACCGCGATCGCAAGTCCGAAGCCCATCATCTTGATCATCGATTCCGACGATCCGATGAACCCGGCGAACACACTGATCATGATGACCGCGGCCGCGGACACCACCCGCGCACCATGGGTGAAGCCGGTCACGACCGCCTGACGCGGCGACTCGCCGTGTACGTATGCCTCACGCATCCGGGTGACCAGGAACACCTCGTAGTCCATGGCCAGTCCGAAGACCACACCGACCATGAAGATCGGCATCATGCTCATGATCGGACCAGTCTGCTGAACGCCCATCAGACCGGACAGCCAACCCCACTGGAAGACCGCCACCACCGCGCCGAGCGCCGCGAGCACCGACAGCAGGAAGCCGAGCGCCGCCTTCAACGGCACCAGCACCGACCGGAACACGACCATCAGCAGCAGGAACGCCAGCCCCACGACCAGCGCCAGATATGGCAGCAGGGCGTCGTTCAGCCGCTGCGAGACGTCGATGTTCATCGCGGTGGTACCGGTGACGAGCACCTTGGCGCCCGTGGAGTCGGTGAAGTCACCCGCATGGCCGCGGATGGTGTGCACCAGGTCCTCGGTCTGCGTGCTGCTCGGCTTCGACGCGGGCACCACGGTGAGGGTCGCCGTGTCACCCTTCGGGTTGAACGCGGGCCCGGTCACCGTCTTGACGTCCGCGAAGCCGGCGATGGTCCGCTTGACGTCCTGGGCGGCCGCCTTCGGCTGCTTGCTGTGCGCAGCGTCGACGACCACCGTCAACGGCCCGTTGAAGCCCGGCCCGAAACCGTCCGACAGCATGTCGTACGCCTTGCGCTGGGTGGTGCTGACCGGCTGCGAACCGTCGTCGGGCAGCCCGAGTTCCATCCGGCTCATCGGGATGGCCGCAAGACCCAGCGCCACGACCGCGGCGACCAGGAACGGCACCCGGCGCCGCACGACCAGCCGCGCCCAGCGCGTGCCCATGTTCGGCTTGTCCGTCGGCTTGGCGCGACCCTTGCGCACCTTGCGGGTGAGCACCTTGGGGCCGGCGAAGCCGAGCAGCGCGGGGATGAGCGTGAGCGCGATGAGCACGGCAAGCGCGACCGTCGCGGCCGCCGCCAGGCCCATCTTGGTGAGCATCGGGATGTTGACCACCGCCAGGCCCGCCAGCGCGATCAGCACGGTGAGCCCGGCGAACACCACGGCCGACCCGGCCGTACCGACCGCGCGCCCCGCCGCGTCCTCGCCGTCTCGGCCCTCCATGAGCTCATGGCGGTGGCGCGAGACGATGAACAGCGCGTAGTCGATGCCGACCGCCAGTCCGATCATCGACGCAAGCGTCGACGACGTGCTCGACAGGCCGAGTGTCGTCGCCAGGGCGGTGATCGACGCGATGCCGACACCGACGCCCATGATCGCGGTCAGGAGTGGCAAGCCGGCAGCGACCAGCGAACTGAACGTGATCAAAAGCACGACCGCCGCTATGCCGACGCCTATGACCTCGCTGTTGCCGGTCTCCGGCGACGCCTGGAGCGCGGTGCCACCCGTCTCGACAGTCAACCCTGCGTCACGACCGTGCTGCGCCGCGTCCTCGATCGCGGTGTGGGTCGCGTCGGTGATCTCTGTCGACTTGGCGACATAGCTGACGGACGCGTACGCGGTGGTGCCGTCCTTGCTGACCGCGTCCGCAGTGAACGGGTCCGCGACCGTCGCCTTCTGCGGGCTGTTCTTCAGATCGGTGACGACCTTCTCGACCGCCGCCTTGTTCGGCCCAGCGGTGATCTTCTGCCCGTTGGGCGCCTGGAAGACCATGCGCGCGGACGCGCCGTCGGCATTGGTGCCGGGGAAGCGCTCGTGGAGCAGGTCGAACGCCTGCTGCGCCTCGGTGCCCGGGACCGTGAAGTTGTCGGCCGGCGCGGATCGCGCGGTCGCGGCGCCGACACCCGCGAGGGCGAGCAGCGCCACCCACAACAGGACTACGTAGCGCCTCTGCCGGAAGGAGAACCGGCCCAGCTTGTAGAGGAATGTGGCCATGGAGGCATGGGCTCCCGTCAGGAGGGGGCGGACATGGGCGTGAGGAACCAGCCCGACGACGAGAGCGGCGTGTCAGGTGGAGCGTGGTGTGCTGATGTGGTGGTACGGAAAGGTTCGCTGGTGCGGACGCGGTCGAATCAGTGGCCGGACGAACCGATCCGGCCGACCGGACCGATCATCGAGTCGCTGCGCTCAGGACAGGCCGAGCGCCGGGACGACCACCGCGTCGATGTATCTGTGGCTGTATTCCGGATCGGGGTCGATGCCTTCGATGATCGGGCGGGTCAGCGCCCCCCCGAACAGCATGTGCGGCACGAAGTCCCGCGCCGGGTTGTCCGCGGCCAGTTCACCGCGGTCCACCGCGCGCTGCACCAGTTCGGCGAAGCTGACCAGTTCCGGCTCGATGAGCAACTCGCGCAGGGCGCGGAACAGGTCGATGTTCTGGAACGCGGCATGCGACAGCCCGCGCATCAGCTCCTGGTCGCGCTTGACCTCGCTCTCGTCGTGCAGCCGCACGAGCTCGTGGAGGTCGCCCGCGAGGGAACCGGTGTCGATGTCCGCGAGAGAGACCGGCTTGCACTGCCGAAGCGCCGTGGCGACCAGTTCCGGCTTGCCCTTCCACTGGCGGTAGAGGGTGGCCTTGCTGGAGCGGGTACGGGCGGCGACGGCGTCCATGGTCAGTGCCTCGTAGCCGACCTCGCGCAGCAGGTCGACCACAGCCTCGTACAGTTCCCGCTCGCGCTCGGGAGTCAGGCGACTGCGCCGCGTAGAGGTACCGGTTTCCGGCGACATGCCCTCTCCTCCCTGTCTGACGGTCGCGCCGATCATACGGAGTCATCGCTCCGTATGGATACGCTTCGAAACGATGTCGTACACCTAAGAGCGTAAACGGCCCACGATCGAAACGCCACCGTTTCGATCGTGGGCCGTATCACGTCTCCGCCAGGCAACCGTCAAGCCGCCATCAGGTGATTTCGTGCCGGCACCCCGCGCGCCGCACACCCGAGCGCGCCCGTCGCATTACCCACGTCAGGAACGGACCGCCAAGACCGTCACGCCGGCAGTGCGATGGTGTGCCCGGTGCGCTCGACCTTCGCCCGCAGGTAGCTGACGTTCGACGCCGAGACGTGGACGGCGGTCGGCACCTGCTCGACGACCTCGACACCCAGGGCGTCGAGCTGCCGCGCCTTGTCCGGGTTGTTGGTCAGCAGCCGGACGCCCCCGACGCCCAGCGCGGTGAGCATCTGCGCGGCGGCGGTGTAGTCACGCTCGTCCTCCCCACGGCCGAGGGCGAGGTTCGCCTCATAGGTGTCGAGGCCGTCGTCCTGAAGGGCATAGGCGTCGAGCTTCGCGTAGAGCCCGATCCCGCGCCCTTCCTGCCGCAGGTAGAGCAAGTAGCCGCCGGTGGCGGCGATCCGCTCCACGGACTCCCTCAACTGCGGCCCGCAGTCGCATCGCTCGGAGCCGAACACGTCACCTGTCATGCACTCCGAGTGCGGCCGCACCAGCGGCACGCCGCCGGTACGGTAGTCGCCGATGCCCAGCGCCAGATGCTCCTTTCCGTCCACCAGACCGGTGAACGTGTACACATCGGCGGTCGTCCCCCACCCGTCGGAGAACCGAAGCGGAACGCGCACCCTCGTACGGACCTTGGCGGCGGCCACAGCCGCACCAGCGTCAACCGTCATCGCCACTCCCTCGTAAGATCTTGAAACCTCAAGCTCCTCCGGGTCGCGGTTTATTTCCGCCCGATCTCGTGGGTCGGGTCACACGGCGGCGCCGCCCACGGGGTGGAGCCACGCGACGAGGCGGGCGGCACGATCATCGATGTCGGGACACACTCAGGAGATGGCCCAGCGCGCCGCAGCACGTCACCTGGGCCGGTAGACCGCCACGGCGAAGGACGCACTCGTCTCGACCACGTCACCCATGGCCCCGATACGTCGGCCCAGTTCCGCGGCGTCGACGTGGCGAGCCGACGGCCCCATGGACACGAGGTCGTTCGCCTCCTGGGGTGTCAGCCGCAAGCCGTACTCCAGTTCCAGCGCATCAGCGTGCTCGGGCCGGAAGTGGGCGTCGAGCGTACGGGAGAGCCGCTCCTCCTTCGCCGCGTCAACGGTCAGCAGGCCCGCGGCACTCCGCACCTCGGCCAGGTGCCGTGGGGTCGGGGTGACCACCACAAGCGCACCGTCCGGACACAGGACACGCCGGAACTCGGGTCCGTTGCGCGGAGCGAAGACGTTCAGCACGACGTCCATCGACCCCGACCGCACCGGGAGGTCACGCCACACGTCCCATACGGCGGCGACCGCCCGCGGATGTGCCCGCGCCGCGCGCCGCAGTGCGAACTTGGAGACGTCCAGGCCGAGTCCGACCGCCTCAGGCACCGCGTCCAAGGCGGCGGCAAGGTAGTAGCCGGTGCCGGCGCCCGCGTCCAGAACGTTGCCCCGCGCCACGCACCATCGGTCGGCGGCCTCGGCCACCGCGCGGGCCAGCGGCGCGTAGTGCCCGGCGCTCAGGAACGCGTCACGGGCGCCGACCATCGCTGCGGTGTCGGCGGTTCCCGCCCGCATGTCACCCGTCAGGAGGCTGACGTACCCCTGGCGCGCGATGTCGAAGGTGTGCCGCCTGCCGCACCGCAGAGCTCCCGCCGAGGTGTGGAGACCGTCACCGCACAGGGGGCAGCGAAGGACGTCCAGGAGCCGGCGGCGCGGGTCGCCGTCCTCGAACGCGATTGGGGGCATGCTCTGTTCCTCGGCGTAGCTCGGCGTCGGTTGCGGTTGCGACTGCGGGCTGCAGTCGCCCTCCGGTGCAGGATAGGCGGCACGCGGTCGGCGCATGTCCGACAGGGACCGCATACTGCCGAAAGTCACAGAATCGCCCTGTACGGCCACACGGCCGACCCGAGCGGGATTTTCCCCACCCGAGCGGCGGCGTCGCCGCAGACGGCCGCCTACGGGCTTTGAGTGGGCCACTGGAGGGGCTTTCTCGGCCCGCTCCCCTCGCCGTGTGCACCGCCATCCCCCGGCGCTACGCGTACGGACCGCTGCCCCAGGGCGGCGCACACATCGCTACACGCCGGCAAGGTCGTCGCGGGTGTCCTACTCGGGCTGGGGGCGCTGCTGGTGGAACAGGGCGACGCCCTCCAGAAGCCCCTTCTGCTCGACGGTCGGGTTCCCGGACAGCCACTTCAGCGCGGTCTCGTTGGTCGGAGAACCCGCAACCAGCTTGTAGACCCTCAAGTAGCCGGCGAGGCGGTTCAGGAGCTCGCTGTCCTTGATGGCGGCCGAGCTCCCGTAGACGGACAGGGCCGGGGACCCGGCGTGTACGTGGCTGTCCATGAAGTGGAACTCCAGGGCGAGGCGTTTGCGTTCGGAGGAGAGTCGGTCCTCCTTGACGTCCTTGAGGATCGCGGAGAGCTTGCCCTGGCTCTTGAGGTAACTGTCCCCGATGGCGAGCTTGAGCGCCGCCGCGGCCTCGCTGCCGAACGCCCGCAGCTCCGAGCAGATCCACCGCTCCTTCATCGTCAGCGCGGGGGTCTGGGACTTGAAGCGACGTGTGACGGAGTCGAGGGCGTGCTGCATCTCATGGGTCACGGTCGCGGCGAACTCGCGCAGTTCGCGAGACGACGCGTCGTCAGCGGGCCGCGAAATCCGGAGCACGCCGCCCTCCGCGGTCTGATCGTCGATGGCGAACTTGGCGCGCGCGCCCGCGAAGCTCGTCTCATCGTCGATCTCGACCCTGATGGATGCCTCCTCCAGCTCCCTGAACAGCTTGCGATACGGGATGGCGAAGTGAACGCCCTCCAACTCGCCCGCCGCCTTGGCGAGTCGTTCGGCGAAGCGGTCCGGCGGGAGGTTCTCCTGTGACCACTTGCCCTTCTCGTAGCCGATGGTGCGCTGGATGGCCGGCTCGCAAGCGTGCCCGGCTGTCGCGCCGCCGACCGCCCGCTGCACAGGTGCCGGACCGGCCAGCACCCTGGTCGCGTTGGCCTCGGCCTCCCGTTCGAAGTCGTCGGTCGGGGACGAGATCTTCAGGCCCTGGCCGTTGTCGTTCCCCCCAACCGGGCCCTGCCGCTGCTGGACGACATGCGTCAACTCGTGGGCGAGGGTGTGCCGGTCCGCGCCGCCGTCGCCGATGACCACGTGATTGCCCATGGTGTAGGCGCGGGCGCCGATCTCGCTTGCGGACCGCTGCGCGGCGATCCCTGTGTGCAGCCGCACCTCGGAGAAGTCCGCTCCGATCCGCGCCTCCATGTCCCGCCTGACCGGCTCGGCCAAAGGCGTGCCCGAGGTACGGAGCACCTCGTCGAAGGAGGAACGCTGCACTGCCGGAGCCGAGGCGGCGGATTGGTGCCCGCAGCTGCCCGAGTGGGCGTGCTGGGCCTGCTCCAGCATCCCGGCCACCGCGGCATTGCCCACGGTGCGTTGCAGGGCAAGGAGCGAGGCCCCGTTCAAGCCTCCAGGTTGGAGAGCCGCTGGAAGTGAGGGTCGCGATGCCGTTCGACCGGCCGCCCCACGGCGTACGGCCGCTTGCGGCGTCTTGTCACTCTCGTGGGCACGCATGAGTCAGGTCCCTTGTCACGGCACAGACGGGCAGTTCCATGCATACACCGGTGCCCGGCCCGCGCGGGAGGGCGAGAAGGGCAGAGCACGGTGCCCTCGCAGGTACCCACGCGGCGTGCGGATGACAAGCACGGGCTTGCCACCAGGAGGTCACCGCACTTCGGCGTCCCCCTGCTCACACAACCGACCTCGACGTACCGGCCGGCTGCGCACGGGCCGAGAGGCAGCCGCAGTTCGTGCCGCACAGGAGGAACAACACGGTAACCCCCTGATGCGAAGTGGCTCCGGACCGGCACGGGACTCCGTGCCCAAAGCAATCGGGCGACCAGGCGATCAGGTCCGACGCCGCCGCGTCCGGATGCCGCGGCGTTCAGTCCCCGCAGACGCCAAAATCCCGCCTGGTCTTCATGACCGGGCGGGATCTCATGAACTCTTCCCGAGGTGAATCGAGAACAGTCGCGTTGTGGACCTGAGGGGATTCGAACCCCTGACCCCCTCGATGCGAACGAGGTGCGCTACCGGACTGCGCCACAGGCCCTTGCAACGAGGAAAACTCTAGCATCCCCGGGAGGGTGGTCGTGAACCTGATATCGGCTGGTTCACCAGGCTCACTCGTTGGCGGCGCGAGGGCGGTCGGGGTCGGCGTACTGGTCGAACAGCGGGGTCCGCGTGGTGCGCGGGCGGCGCGCCGGCGGCTGCTGCTCGCGCGGCTCGGCCGCCTCCCGGGGTTGCGGGGCCTCGCGGCGGTCACGCTGCTCGCGCGCCGCCGCGGAATCGCCGGGCGTCGTACCGGAACGGGCCGAACTCCAGGTGTCGGGTGCGCCGAGGTCGACGCCCCGGGACGTGCGAGGGGCGACAGGGGCGGTCACATAGGTGGGCAGCGGCACCGGTACGGGCGCCCAGCCGTCGTCGGCGGACTGCTGCGCGCGCTGCTGGTCGACCCACTCGGCGTGGTCGGTCTGCTCGACCAGGGCGCGGCGATCGGCGGAGCGGGGCGACGGCGCGGGTACGGCAGAGGGCGTCGGGCGGGCACCCTGGGCAGCGGGGGCGGGCGCCTGGCGCTCGTCACGGTCGCGACCGCGCTCGGCCGCCGGAGCCGCCGGCCGAGGGGCCCTGAGGCGGCGCGCGGCCTCGGCGGC